>JAMOUF010000296.1 GCA_027068245.1 Campylobacterales bacterium
GATATATGAGAATAAAAAGCGGCTTATGATTATATATGAAGGCCGGGACGCCGCTGGCAAAGGGGGTGCCATAAAGAGGTTTATAATGCACCTCAATCCAAGAAAATACAGGGTCGTCGCACTGCCGGCTCCTACGGAGGTGGAGAAGGGGCAGTTCTATTTTCAGCGCTATTTCAAACATCTGCCAGACCCCGGAGAGATAGCCTTTTTTGACAGGAGCTGGTATAACAGGGCCATCGTGGAGCCGGTTTACGGGTTTTGTTCCAAGGAGCAGTATGAGAAGTTTATGAAAGAGGTGCCAGAAATCGAGCACGCTTTGATAGATGACGGGATAATGCTGATTAAGTTTTGGTTCTCCATCTCCAAAGAGACCCAGAAAAAACGCTTTGAAGAGAGGCTGAAAAACCCTCTTAAACAGTGGAAACTAAGCCCTGTGGATATGAAGGCCCAGGAGCTTTGGGACGAGATAACCAGATACAAAGAGGAGATGTTTAGCCGTACCCACACCTCATACAGCCCGTGGATTATCGTAAACTCCAACAACAAAAAACTGGCGCGGCTGGAGTCTATAAGATATGTGCTCTCCCAGGTACCATACGAGGGTAAAGAGGATGCGAAGGTCTCGCTCATACCGGACCCCGATATTGTCCAAAGATATCACAGAAGAAATATACAGATAGATTAAGGAGAGTTTATGAATGTATTTATAACAGGTATCGGCTCAGGTCTTGGAGAGGCTTTGGCAAAGGAGTATCTGGAGGCTGGAGAGAGCGTATACGCCGTAAGCCGCCATCTGCCACAGAGTCTTGAAAAGTTTGAAAATCTCCATTTCGCTCCTTTGAATCTCTTTGCCATAGAGAAAATCGAGGGGGTTTTAGAGCGGCTTTTAAATGGGGTGGAGCTGGATATCGCCATATTAAACGCTGGGATACTGGGAGCTTTGAGGGATATGGAAGAGACGAACCTGCATGAGATTGAGACGGTTATGAGGCTCAATGTCTGGTCCAACAAAGCGGTTTTGGACTTTTTGAAACACCATACGGTAAAGCAGACCGTAGCCATCAGCAGCGGGGCCAGTGTGAGCGGTGCCAGAGGATGGAACGCCTATGCTTTAAGCAAAGCGGCTTTGAATATGTTGGTAAAACTCTATGCACAGGAGATGCCAAACACCCATCTAACCGCACTGGCACCCGGTCTCATCGATACGCCGATGATGAGGTTTATCCTAAAACACGCAGATGATGAGAGATTTCCAGTGGTAAAGAGGCTAAAGGAGTCGCCAAAGCTAAAGCCCGAAGATGCGGCTTTGCTTTTGATAGACAACTTTCATAAACTTTTGGAGTATCCAAGCGGGGAATATCTGGATATCAGGAACCTTGTTTAACAAGGTTCCACTATCAATATTTGCAAAAATCCTCCAACGGCACAGACCTGCAGTCTCTATATCTGGTTAAGAGGGTGCCATCATTTTTATCCACGATTTCTATGCTTTTATCCGGATTGAACCTGATTTCAACGTCATATTTGCTGTTTTTGACATCTACCAGGCCTCCCTGGGGGCAGAGACTGTAGAAAGACTGAACTATCGGCGAGGTGGTTTTGGCCCGGCTCCACTCATCCTGACAGTCGGCTTTGTAATCGCTTGCAAGGTCGATATAAAATTTATTGGATATCACGTCGATAGAGAGTTTGTAGTTTCGTATAAAGACGCTATGGCCGATAGAGAGATATCTTATCTTTCCTTCAGGGATATCTAACCGCAGGTTTTTAAGCTCGTCGTAATTGTCAAAATCAAAAGATATGGTGGCACTGTTTATAAATGTTTCCAGCTGGGAGTTTTTAACGCTGAAATTTTTATAATAACCCTCAAAATGAAGCTCGTCATACGTTTTTAAATGGACCAGCCCGTTTGCCGTAACTCCTTCAAAAGAGCAGTTTTTATACATAAAATCCGCTTCGGTTTCAGCGCCGTTTACACTGACTGTCACAACGCCTCCATCCGGACAGGGCTCGGTGAAAACCTGACGGGTATATTTGAATTTTTGTAAAAGTCTCTTATTGGGTAAAACCACGAAGGAGCCGGGAGATTTTTTGCGAAGCTCTCTTACCGGGCTGGTAGATTGTAAAAATCCGGAGTTGGTTATCAAAGATGTTATTGCCAAATCTGCGGTTTTTATCTTCTCTTTTTTTACGATTTGCGGGTTTTGGGAGGGTGTGGTGCCCGTATCGGCGGCGGTTTCGTTTAAACTCTCCACGGTGACGCCGGTTAGGGAGACATTTAGTTTGATACCGTAATTTTCCGGATTGCCGATAATGGTATACCGGAAACTTCCGTTTGGATTCATACCCTCAAGCTTTGCCGCAAATTTCCCGTCACTTGTGACCGCAAGCCAGTCAAATTTGTCGGGGCCGTATTTTACGAAGATAATAGGATTTTTCAAGGTTTTTCCAGCCTGGGCTTTTAATTGGTTGATGATTGTATCCACGCTTGCGGCAAAAAGAGAAGATACCAGTCCGATACAGAGCAACAGCGCTCCAATCTTATGTTTGAATTTCATATCCATCCTTTAATTAAATTTTCATTAAGTTTATTATATTTTAAAGCAAATTAACTGAAACTTAATTTTAAATCAGAAAAAAGGGGGGATATGGGAAGTTTTATAAGATATCTTGCCGTTTTGACCGTAATATTCATTTTGATGCAGTTTATACCAAGTTATGAAAAGAAGAATCCAAAAACGGACAAATCCAAGGAGATAGAGGCTCCAAAAGAGGTCAAGGCGGTTTTTAGAAGAAGCTGTTATGACTGCCACTCGAACGAGACCAGGTGGCCCTGGTATGCGGACGTGGCACCTATGAAGTGGGTTGTGCGGCGGGATGTGGAGCAGGGTAGAAAGGCTTTAAACTTTTCTTTGTGGAAGGAGTATCCCCAAAAGAGGCGGGAAGAGCTTAAAAAGAGGATTTTTAGAAGCGTGAATCTGGCGATGCCTCTGCCTCAGTATCTTTGGCTCCATCCGGATGCGAAACTTACCCAAAAGGATAAGGATATCGTTCAAAACTGGGCCAGCGACGCGAAAGGGTATGTGGATATACCTGTAAGATAGTTTAATACAGATTTAATACTCCTTTGTTAAGATATTACAAAGGAGGTTGCCATGAAAATTTTTCTCATATTTGTAATGGGTGTTATGACGCTTTTTGCAAGGGATGGAATCGTAAGGGATATCATAAATGAAAATACCATCATGATAGAGCACAACGGAAAACTTCAGCGGGCTTTTTTGGCGGGCGTGGCATCTTATCTTAGCAGCAACGCCAAAAACCACGAAATTGGATTTAAACAACGAGAGGCTTTGAGAGAGGCCGCCATAGACTATCTCAAAGAGAGACTGCGTCCGGGTGAGAGGATAGATTTCGTAAAGATAGATTATGAGGACGACGCTTTGCATATATTCGTCATCAAAAAAAAGGACAACTCGCAGCTAAACTATGAACTTGTAAAAGAGGGTTACGCCCTTTTGGACTGCAACGACCCCTATCTTCTAAACGGGCTTTATGGCCGGATGAAGATAGCGATGAACTACGCCAAATCCAAAAAAAGAGGGCTTTGGAGCCAGCACGGCGATACTCTTGAGGCTCTTATAGAAAAGAGAACCTATTACGGTTCTACAAATAAAAATGTGAAAAAAGAGGATGTTTTGGAGTATTTGAAAAACCTCTCAATGGCTATGGGCCGTTGAGAGGCCCTTTGGCTTAGAAGAACCACTGGGTGGTAAGTTTTATACGCTTTTCGTCATAGTTTCCTATATTTACATCATAGCTGTCTTTTTGATAAGAGAGGCCCACTTTGGTGGAGTTACCCCTAAGATACCAGTTGATACCGAAAATCCTCGATGTCAGATTGTAGCCGCTCTCATCATCCCATCTGTCCCACTTCTCATATCTGGCAAAAGGAGCGATATAGTAAAATTGCGGTAACACATACTCTCCCGTAACGTACCAGCCGCTCGATGTGCCTATCTCTGTTTTTGGGGCGGTAAAATCCTTTACCATATCGTCGAATTTGAAATACTCCGCCTGGATAAAGGCGCTTTTGTAGTGTGCCGACATCTCAAGGTTGAGCAGTTTGTGGTCCAGATGAACCCTCTCGTTCGCCACGGAGAGATACTCTATATCCGGGCTTACCCAGTAAGCCGCCCCCACCTCGAAATGTTTGCCTCTGCCAAAATATGTCTCCGTCCTTTTTTTCTCTTCCCATCCATCAAAAGGGGAGAGAACCACTTTCGCGCCGTAAAAGTAGCTTTTTTGCAAAAAGTCGGAGCCGGTAAACTTGTGCCCTTTGGCGTCGTGGAACTTTCCGCTGTAGATTCCATCTCCCGTAGCTGTCTGGTAGTGGATTTTCTTCTCCCAGTCGCCATATGCCTGAACGTTGGTTCCCCTTCTGTTATGGGTGATGTATTGGGCCGCTTCGTCAGCTACGTGTGGTCTGTCGTAATGGATAACATAGGCGCTTTTTACCGTTTCCGTTCTGGAGACGTCTATTTTCGCCCTGTAGAGCTTGAAGTTTACAAGTGAGGAGCCAAAAGGTTTTTTGATTTTCAAATATGCATCCCCCACATTGAATTCCTGTTCACCCTTGTCCTGATAGTTCGCTTTGTCGTTTCTTATATCCATGGTAAATGAGACATGTTTGCTAAACCCGGCCGTAACCTCGAAACGGACCCTTCTTAGGTATGCGTCCCAGTAATCTTTATCCATTTTGGTTGCGTCTTTGTAGTCTATATCTCTTTTTTCGAAGGTTCCCTGGACTCTGACTCCAAGTTTTAGATACATATCCGGATTGTCGAAGGGTCTTATAATCATATTGGGTTTTGTGGCTTTTCCCAGCAGAAAATCGGGTGAGTTCTCATCTATGACCCGTGGCAGGATTTTTTTAATCTTGAGCTCCTCTTTAAATCCGCTCTTTAGCGGTTTTTCAGCCTCTTCCTTGCTTACAAACTCTCCCAGCCTCACCCTGTCTTTGCCAGGCGTTGTGTAAAGAGCGCCGGTTTTGATGTCTTTGTATAGAGTGATAGTTGTGGCAAAAAGTGAAGATACGGTTAAAAGTGCCAGTGAAAGCGGAAATTTTCTCATACCCCTCTCCTTGAAATTTTTGTGACATAATAGAATGAAACTGTTACAACTTGGTTACATCTTTTTACTGGTGTTATAATTAGTGTAAATATTTCAAGGTGGATGATTTGAAAGTGAGTGAGAGGGCGTTTATAGTTGTGATAGAGGATGAACCGGATTTGCTGGAGCTTTTGGAATACAGGCTGAAAAAAGAGGGGTATGAGGTGGAGGGCTTTTTATCCACGAAAAACGTGCGTCGGCTGCTGGAGGAGGAGAGCGTGGATATGCTTATAGTCGACAGGAACCTGCCAGGCGTGGAGGGAAGTGAGTTTGTAAAGGAGCTTAGAGAGGAGGGGTATGATGTGGCGGTGATATTTTTAAGTGCCAAAGAGAGTGCGAAGGATATAGAGGAGGGGTTTTTAAGCGGTGCGGACGACTATATCACCAAACCCTTCAATATGAACGAACTGCTTCTGAGGATAAAGGCTTTGCTAAAACGGACCAGGAGGGTGAGCGAGGTGCTTTGTTATAAAGATATCCGGATGAATCTATCGAGCCGGGAGGTCTTTGTGGATGGTCGAAAGATTGAGCTGACGAAACTTGAGTTTGAGCTGCTTTATGAGTTTTTGAAAAACAAAAACCAGGTATTGAGCCGGGAGTATCTGCTGGAGAAGGTCTGGCGGGACGGGGCGTTGGAAAGAAGCGTGAATGTCGCCATAAAGAGGCTTAAAGAGAAAATCGACCCTACCAGGGGGAAAAATTACATAGAGTCCATCAGAGGGGTGGGTTATAAACTGATATGAAACTGAATAGAATTTTTTTCTATCATATATCTTTTTTGCTGACGGTTTTGTTTGTGGTTTTGAGCGTGGTTAGCTACTATACCCTAAAAGAGGTGGAGATAAACAGATACAAAGATACGCTGAGAAAATCGATACTTCTTATGGAGCCCTCTTTAAAGGCTTATCCGGATAAAAAGATAAAAAAGGCAAGTTTGCTTACCCAGGAGAGAATTACCCTCATAGACCAAAAAGGGGATGTTCTGGCCGAGAGCGACGCTGATAAAAGCTCTATGGAGAACCATCTAAACAGGCCGGAGATATTGATGGCGAAAAAGGAGGGATGGGGCGAGGCGATAAGGTATTCAAATACGGTGAAAAAAGAGCTTCTGTATGTGGCGAAGAGGTTGGATGACGGGGCTTTTTTAAGGGCAGCCATCTCTTTGGAGACCATAAAGAGCAACTTTTTGAATATGTGGCTGAAATTTCTGGCCGTGTTTGCCCTTTTTATCGCCGCGGTGCTGGCAATATCTTTTTTTATGAGTAAAAAGATGGAAAGAGAAATCGGCAAGATAGTCAGGTTTTTGGAGGATATCTCGAAAAAAAAGTATTACAGGCTGGAAGTGGATTTTGCAAAGGAGTTCGAGACTATTGGAAAGTATCTCAATATGCTGGCTAAAAAGCTGAAAAAGAGAGAGGAGAAGAAGGACAAATTTACGAAAAAGCTAAAACTTATAAACAGACAAAGAAGCGAACTGATTTCCGCCATCAGCCATGAATTTAAAAATCCCGTGGCCGTCATAAACGGTTATACCCAGACACTGCTGGAGGAAAAGGATATGGACCCGGATTTGAGAGAGAAGTTTTTGGCAAAAATCCACAACGCCTCGAACAAGATAGCCAGTATGATAGACAGACTCTCAATCGCCATAAAGTTCGAAAACGGAGAGCTTGAGCCAAGAAAGAGCCGCTTTGACATATGTGAGGCCGTGGATGAGGCCGTGAAGATGATGAGAGACAAATACAGGCACAGGGCTGTAGAGGTGGAGTGCGAGCCTTTCGAGGTGGAGGCAGACAGGACGATGATAGAGACGGTGCTGATAAATCTTTTGGATAACGCGTTGAAGTATTCGCAAAAACGAGTAAAAGTTGTGGCAAAGGGAGGATTGGTTGAGGTTATAGACGAGGGTGTGGGGATAGAAAAAGGTGAACTTGAGAAAATAACCAAAAAGTTTTACAGAACCCAAAGCCACAGCTGGGACAACTCCATGGGCCTTGGACTCTATATAGTCAGCTATATCCTGGAGCTGCACGGCTCAAGGCTGGAGATAAAAAGCCGCCTTGGAGAGGGGAGTGTCTTTGGATTTAGGCTTTAACATTTTTGTAGATCTTTATCAAAAGAGATAATTCCATATCCTTCCATTTTCGCTTTGATACAAAGATATGCATCTACAAAGTCAATGCTCTTTTTCTCCAAAAGGTTCAAGGTTTCGTATAAAAGTATCTTTTCTCCAATAATTCCTTTTAAAAGAAGGATTTTTTTTAGATCTTCAATTGCCATTTTTTTGTCTATCTTATAAAATTTTGTTAATACAAAATAGACTTCCATCATAACGCTTGGAAGAACTTCCGCCATTATTTTTCCCTCTTCTATCTTTTGAAAAATCTCTATAGATTTATGAAAGTTCGCCTCATCGTCGCCTATCAAAAATCGCAAAATAACATTGGCATCAATGAGAAAAACCATATTTTTCCCCAAAGGCTTCTTTCAAAGCCTCCTCTTTTATTATTTTGAAATCGCCCTTTTTTGCGTAGTTTCTATATTTTCCGGCAAGCTGACGGGTAATGGGGGATGTTTTATTGGGATAGATAGTGGCAAGGACTTTCTTTTTACGTTTATCGATGATTTGAATGATTTCGTTTAAATTGTTGAAAATGGATATGTTTTTTTGTATCTCTCCTATACTTATGAACTTCATGCTATTCCTTTTATATATATCTGATACATTGTATATAAAACATTGTATATAAAATCTCTGTATATTTCAAGAGAGATGAGCCAAAGCCTTAGGCTCCGGCTCTTTTGTATGTAAACGTGGAGGCTAAGGCTATGAGAATGATAAGAAGGAGTTTGGCTTCGTTGGAAAGCGGGACGGTGATGCTTTGGGTGGGGGGCGAAGAGCTGTGTAGCGGTATTGCCTGTGTTTCGCTGGTTGTGGCGAAACTTTGGCCATGCGGAGTTCATCAGCGGTGCGCTTCCCTCGATGGCGTAGAAATTATCGTCATGTGAGCCCACATAGATTGTGCCGTCGTCGGCTATGGCTGGGGAGGAACGAATCATGTTTTGTGTCTGAAATTTCCATTTGAGAGAGCCATCGGGATTTATGGCATAGAGATAGTTATCGTCTGAACCCACATAGATTGTACCGTCGTCGGCTATGGCTGGGGAAGACCAAATATTACCTTGCGTTGGGAACTTCCACTTAACCCCCCCCACTTCCGCACCAAATAGCCCTACAAAAAGAGCTATAAACATCACCACGGCTCTCATCGTTTCTCCTTTTCGTTTTTTAGATTACAAATTGTTATAACTGAGAGATTTTTTTAAACTTAGCGATGTTTTTATAGTGGATTATGGATTTTAATCTATCTTAAAGCTTTGTGATTTTTGATGGTATCTAAAATTTTCTCTATCTCCTCAAACGCTACCATTGCCTTTTGGATACCTTCAATAATCTCTTCTTCACAATCGGGATATTCGTAAGTAAGGATATTTCGCAAGTTTCTATACTCCATCCACTGATCGCTGTTGTCGATTATTCCAAATTTTTCCAATTTGTCAAGAACATCCAGCAAAGACATTGTATCTTCATATTCGCCAAGGAGATCCAAAAAAAGTTTAAAGAGTTTATTTCCCATCAAATCCTGAATTTTTGTAAATCTATAGATAAAAGAGTCTATCATTTTTACTTTTTCAAAATCTTTAAATATGGCGCTATCAAGGCTTTTCCACTCTTTTATTTCATTTATCGCCGCTTGGGCTCTTTTTTGGTGCAGTTCGATTTTGTTTAGTATATCTTCTATCACAGCTCCACTCCCGTTTCCAATGCTGTTGTGAAAATTTCGCTCTTTTTTGTGTAGGGGGTTTGAAAAAGCAGGTCCATTTTTCTTTGGATACCACGCATCTGAAGCTGGGTTAAAATACGCAGCTTGGTCTGCAGCGATACTTTTTGATTGGTTTGGACCAAAAGGTCGATGTCGCCTCCTTTTTTTTCATCATCCGCCCTGCTGCCAAAAAGGATGATCCTGGCATCGTCGATATGCTCTTTGATGGTTGATTTGATAAGCTCTTTTTCATTTGTTGAAAGTCTCATAGATATAGTATACCATTTTCAAATGGTGTGATGTGCTATAATCGGCCTATGGGAGTAAAAGAAAAAATCGATAAAATCGTGGAGTTGTTGCAAAAAGCGGGAGCGCATAAAATCGTGCTCTTTGGCTCAAGGGCGAAGGGGTATGCCACGGCTCATTCAGATATAGATATAGCTGTGGATTTGGAGCTGGACTTTCGCTCCCAGCGCAAACTCAAAGAGATGGTAGAGGAGTGCAGCGGGTTATATAGCGTGGATCTGGTTTTTTTGCCGGATGTATCAAACTCCTTTGCCGAACAGATAGCAAAAGAGGGGAAGGTGCTGTATGAAAAAGAGTGATGTGCTGTTGAAGATAGAGCGGTTTTATGATGCGCGCCAAAGGCTGAAAGAGGCGGTGGATAGAGCAGTGGACGACCTTGACAAGGATGGGGTGATACAGCGTTTCGAGTTTGTAGTAGAGCTTTTGTGGAAAAGCCTTAAGGCCGTTTTGGCCTATGAGGGTATAGAGTGTTATGCTCCAAGAGGGTGTATAAAGGAGGCTTTTAAAGCAGGTATCATAGATGAAGACGATATCTTTTTGGATATGCTTGAGGATAGAAACAGAAGCTCTCATATGTATGACGAGACTATGAGCGAGGAGCTTTTTTTACGCATCAAAAAGGTATATCTTCCCTTTTTGATGCGACTTGGGTTTCGCCTCTAATTCCACACCCCAGGTATATATGTGCCGCATTTTGGGCAGTGGCCGTCTTTTGTCAGATGGTTTACCACCCTCTCTCCCAAGTATCCGCTGCGCTCTATCACCGCGTATCCGCATGCGGGGCAGTAGGTGGTCTCGAATTCCGGGGCGTTGAAGTTACCAACGTAGACAAACTTCAGCCCCTCCTCTTTTCCTATCTTGTAGGCTTTTAAAAGCGTCTCTGGCGGTGTCGGGTTTTTGTCCGTCATTTTGTATGTGGGATAAAAACCGCTTACATGCCAGGGAATGGCGGTATCGATGGAGGCTATGAAGTTGGCGATTTTTCTCATCTCCTCCTCGCTGTCGTTTTCGCCTGGGATGAAAAGGGTGGTTATCTCAATCCACAAATCGGCCTTGTATGCCTCCTCTATCGCCTCCAAAACCGGTTTTAGTCTGGCACCGCAGAGTTTTTGGTAAAACTCCTCCGTAAAGGCTTTGAGGTCGATATTCATCCCGTCTATCACCTCTTTTAGATATTTCATCGCCGCCTTTGTCTCATAGCCGCTGGTGACGTAGATGTTTTTCAGGCCCTTCTCTTTTGCCAGTTTCGCCGTATCGTAGCTGTATTCGAACCAGACTATCGGTTCGTTGTATGTATAGGCTATCGACTTACATCCGTAGTGAAGGGCCAGCTCCACCGCCGTCTCGGGTGGCAGGTCTTTGCCAAATACCTCTTTGTTCTCTTTGTGAAACTGGCTTATCTCGAAATTTTGGCAAAAGCTGCAGCTTAGGTTACACCCAACGGTTCCAAAAGAGAACACCTGGGTGCCAGGCAGAAAGTGATACATCGGTTTTTTCTCAACCGGGTCCACGTTCATAGCCGCCGCTTTGCCATATACCAAAAGAACCAGTTCGCCGTTTTCCACTTTTCTAACCCCGCATATCCCGGTCTCACCCTCATCCAGTTTGCACGCGTGCGCGCAGGCCAGACAGAGAATCTTTCCGGATGGGAGTTTTTTGCTTAGCCATGCTTTTGCTTTCATTTCCATACTCCTGCTATAGATTCACCGCATTTGGGACATTTTCCCTCCACGAGGTGGTTTTTTACCCGCTCCCCAAGATATCCAGCCCGCTCGATTACTTTAAATCCGCATTTGGGGCAGTAGGTAGACTCCAAATCCTCATCCGGATAGTTGCCTATATAGACATATTTGAGTCCTTCCGCTTTGCCGATATCATATGCCCGCTTTAGCGTCTCATAGGGCGTTACGGGCCTGTCAAGCATCTTATAGTCCGGATGAAAGCGGCTTACGTGCCAGGGCATATCTTTGCTGATACCGGCTTGAAATCTGGCGATGGCTCTAAGCTCCTCGTCGCTATCGTTTATGCCGGGTATTATAAGCGTGGTTGTCTCTATCCAGATGCCTTTTGAGTGGGCGTATTCCACCGCCTGCAAAACCGGTTTCAGCCTGGCGCAGCTGATATCGCGGTAACTTTCGTCTTTGAAAAACTTGATGTCGATATTCATCCCATCTATATAAGGGGCTAGCTCGTCTATAGCTTTTCTGGTCTCAAAACCGCTGGTTACATAGACGTTTTTAAGCCCCGCCTCCTTTGCCAGCTTTGCCGTATCGTAAGTATACTCAAAATAGACTATCGGTTCATTGTATGTATAGGCCACCGATTTGCAGCCATATTTTTTCGCCAGCTCCACGATGGTTTCGGGCATGAGTTCCTGGCCGAAAACCCTGTGGCCGTGGGTTTGGGGATACTGGCTTATCTCCCAGTTTTGGCAAAACTTACAACAAAAGTTGCACCCCACCGTGCCTATGGAGAAGATGGAGGTGCCGGGCAGAAAGTGAAACATCGGTTTTTTCTCAACCGGGTCTATATGGGCTGCCGCAGCCAGGCCATAGACGGTGGATTTGAGCTTTCCGCCCTCGTTGACCCGCACACCGCATATACCGAACTCTCCGGGTTCGAGTTTGCATGCGTGGGCGCAGGCCTGACAGAGCACTTTGCCATCCTTTAGCTCTTTGCTAAGCCATGCATCTGCTATCATTTGCCCTCCTTTTTTTCCATTTTATCACATTTTTCTATGCTCCAATGCTCCTTTTGTGGCAAAACTTCAATATTTTTTAAGCTTTATAATATACTATCAGAAAAAGGAGTTTGGTATGGATATGAAGATGGCTTTGAGGCAGCAGCAAAACGAGATAGACGAGTATGAGATATATCTGCGGCTTGCCAAAAGATGTAAAAACCCGAAAAACAGGGAGATTTTTGAAAAGATAGCCTCCCAGGAGCTTAAGCACTATGAGTTTTGGAAAAAGATAACCAAAAAAGAGCTTAAACCCAGGTTTTGGAGAGTCTACTTCTATACCTTTTTAGCCACCGTGTTTGGGGTAAGTTTCGCGGTGAAGCTGATGGAAAAGGGGGAGGAGAAGGCCCAGGAGTTCTATCTGCAAATAGCAAAGGAGTATCCGGAGGCCAAAAAGATATATGAGGATGAGAAAAACCACGAGCTGATGCTGATAAATATGCTAAAAGACAGCAAACTGCTCTACGCGGGGGCCGTGGTGCTTGGTATGAACGACGCTTTGGTAGAGCTCACCGGAACCCTGACCGGGGTGGCTTTGGCTTTCGATAACGCCAGGTACGTGGGTATAACCGGGATTATTATGGGGGTTGCCGCCTCTCTTTCCATGGCCGGAAGCGCATACCTGGAGGCCAGGGAGAGCGCAAACGAGGAGATAGACCCCAAAAAATACGCCCTCTATACCGGAATATCATATATCATAACCACTGTTTTGGTGGTTTTTCCATTTTTTATATTCGAAAGCGCCAAAAGTGCGCTGGTTTTGATGTTCGTCAACGCCGCTTTGGCAATAATTGTCTATAATTTCTACATCGCCGTAGCCAGGGACGAGGATTTCGTAAAACGGGTCAAGGAGATGTTTCTCATCACCTTTGGCGTGGCGTTCATATCGTTTTTGATAGGCTACTTCGTAAACAAATATTTCGGCATAGAGATTTAAAGGATAAAAATGCAGTTTTCACAGCAGAAATTAGATAAAAAGGGGTATTTTTTCTCCCAGCCCCATCAGCCCTTTTTTACACTGGGTATAATCAACGCCATTTTGTTTATGGCCCTTTTCATACCGGCGTATAAAGGGTTTTTCAATATCGACGCCAGGTTTTTTCACAGCTATTCGATGATATTTCTGGTCTTTACCAACTTCTTTTTCGGGTTTTTATATACCACTTTTCCCCGCTTTAGCGGAACGGAACCCATAGAGCCCAGAAAATATCTTCTTGTCTTTTTGTTTATGCTTTTGGCTACCATAAGCTTTGGCGTATCGCTCTTTTTTCCGCCGGCCTTCTACGCCGCCTCGCTTTTTGTGGCGGCCGCGTTTGCCGCAACCCTAAGGGAGTTTTACCGGATATACAGAGGGTGCGTTCTTCCCAAAAAGGACCAGTATTGGCTTATCGTGGCCCTTGGGATAGGGGCTATGAGCAATATTTTCTATCTTTTTTACTATATTCCCTGCGGATGTGACAAAAGCGCGGTATACAGCGTGGCCGTAAATATGGGGGTCTATCTCTATCTGCTCTTTTTGGGTTTCGTGGTGGCTTTCAGGATGGTTCCGTTCTTTTCGCACGTGATGGCCTGGGAGAAAAACGAGAAGCTCCATCTGGAGGTGTTCGTGCTCTTTTTTCTACACTCCCTCTTTGCCAGCGCCTTTCCAAAGGCTTTGTTCGTGGTGGATTTGATAGCGGCCTTTTTGATAACAAAAGAGCTTTTCGCCATCAGACTTCCCCGCTCCAAAGAGCCACTTCTTTGGATTTTGCATCTGGCCGTATACTGGCTCGCCTTTGGACTGATGGCCGGGGCAGTGATAGAGTTTTTCGAGGCATGGTTTGGATTTTACAGCTTCGCCCTTCCTTTGCACCTTTTGGCTCTTGGGTTTTTGCTGACCATTCTGATAGGATTTGGCACCAGGGTTACGCTGGGGCATTCGGGAAATATGCTTAGGGTGGATAAAAGCGGGGTTTTGATATTCTATTTTACCCAGATAGTGGTTTTGGGCCGGATGATATTCTCACTGGCCGCCTCTTTTGGCAAAATAACCCCGGCTTTCGATATAAGCGCTACGCTTTGGATACTGCTCTTTGTGGCCTGGCTTTATAAATACGGTGCCGTGCTGGTCTTTGGGAGGAGGGTTTGATACATTTTGCCTCCGGACTTCTTAGCATAGCTTTGCTAAAATATCTGGCCCCCATATTCGTCTATGTGATTTTGTCTCTTTTTTTTACCATTTTGTTCGCTCCTGTTATGCGCTTTTTCGAAAAGCGCAGGCTGCCCTCCGTTTTGGGTTATATACTCTCTTTGGCGATTTTTGCCGTGGTGTTTGGCGTGATATTTGGCATAGTCAACCTCTCGGCAAAGGAGTTTTTGCAAAATGCCACCCTTTACAAGGAGAAGTTTATCCATCTTGTAAACACCCTTAACACCTTTTTATCCGGATACGATATAAAACTCGATTTTTCACTGCTCGAAAATATAGACCTGCTTGGTGCCGTAAAAGGGCTCTTGTCGAAAGCGGGAGCCGTTTTGAAGGGGTTTTTGATAGTCTTTATAGGGGTCTCTTTTTTACTTTTCGAGCAGAGGTATTTTTACAACAAACTCTCCCTTTTGTCTCCCAAAGCCAACCTGAACAGATTTTTCTCATCCACCCAGAAATACTTTTTGATAAAGACATTCACATCTTTTCTAACGGGGCTGTTCGTGGCATTGATGCTGCTTTGGTTTGGCGTGCCTTACTGGGCGGTGCTTGGGATACTTGCCTTTTTGTTCAATTTCATTCCGGTAGTGGGCTCGATTATAGCCGCGATTCCCGGTATTTTGATGGCGCTTATCACATATGATCTGGTTACGGCGCTTTATGTGACGCTCTTTTATATAGTGATAAACATAACCATATCCAACGTATTGGAACCAAAACTTATGGGAGATGGACTGGACCTTTCACCGGCCGTTGTCTTTTTCTCACTGGTCCTTTGGGGCTGGGTTTTCGGAGCCGTTGGGATGTTCCTGGCGGTTCCTTTGACTATGACGCTGAAGGTGGCTTTGGAGAGTGACGAGAGGACGAAAAAGTGGGCTCTGCTTCTTTCTAATATCAAGGATACCCATGGGTAAGATTGTTTGCGTGGGTAGAAACTACGTGGAGCATATAAAGGAGCTTCATAACGAGATACCAGACGAGCCCGTCTACTTTATGAAGCCATTTAGCGCTATATCTGGCTCCCTGGTGTGGCAAAAGGGGCTGCACTACGAGGGGGAGATAGCCTTTTTGTATGAAAAGGGCAGATTTGCGAAGGCGGCTTTTGGGTTTGATTTGACTTTGAGGGAAGTTCAGAGCCGTCTTAAACGAAAGGGCCTGCCCTGGGAGCGGGCGAAGGCTTTTAAAAACAGCGCGGTTTTTAGCCCGTTTGTCCCTATAAAGAGCTGGGAAAACCTGGAACTTAGGCTATATAGAAATGGCAAGCTGGTGCAAAAGGGCGATACCTCTTTGATGATATTCAATCCGGACTATCTGTTGAAAGATATAGACGAGATTTTCGGGCTTGAAGATGGTGATATCGTTATGAGTGGCACTCCAAAAGGGGTGGGGGAGGTTGGAAAGGGCGACGTTTTTGAAGGTGAGCTGTGGCAAAATGGAAAAAGTTTGGTAAAAGGCAAATGGAAAGCTCTTTAATGGCATATCCGGTTCAACTCATCCCAGTAATACCCCATAATTTTTAGATAACTTTTAAATCTCTCACAGCTGATTTCCCCTCTTTTTACAGCCTCTTTGACTTTGCATCCAGGCTCGTTTGTGTGGGTGCAGTCGTGATATTTGCAGCCATATGGCAAAAACTCCTTAAAATAGAGCCTAACATCCTTTTTATCCATAAAATATGTGGCTTCCACCCTGCTAAAGCCCGGCGTATCGGCGATAAAGGAGTTTTCACCAAAAGGATAGAGGGTGATGTGGGTCGTGGTATGGCGGCCACGGCCAAGTTTTTGGCTCACCTGGCCGGTTTTAAGCTCTTTTCCCAAAAGGCGTGAGAGTATGGAGCTTTTGCCAACGCCGCTTGGGCCGGCCACTATGGATATATGCCCTTTTATGAAATTTTTAAGCCCCTTTAGGGACTCTTCGTCAAAAGCGCTCGCCGCTAAAGCGATATATCCGGCTTTTTGGTATATATCCATCCACTTTTTCAGCTCTTTTTTATCTTTTAACAGGTCCGTTTTGTTAAATACGATAACAGGTTCCAGGCCTTTATATTCATATACGGCTAAAAAATTGTCCAGCAGGTAGTTGTCGAAATCGGGCTCTTTCATACTCACCACTATCAAGGCGCTATCCACATTCGCCACGGGGGGTCTGACAAGGAGGTTTTTCCTGGGCTTGATAGCTTCTATTACAAATTTGTCTCCCACTATTTTGCCCTCTACGAAATCACCGGCGAAAAGCCTGGATTTTTTCAGTTTTTTAGGCAAAACGGCATCGAAAGTGCGGGACTCTTCCATCGTCGTCACTTTGGAACTGTTGGCGCTGCGGTATGTGACGAGGGCTTTCATAATCTCCCTTTTGTTTTATGTTTTATTATACAATATCGTTATGTTGTGTTCTAAATTGGATTGGTTCGAGGTTTTAAAATGGAAGCTAGAAAGCATCGGCAAAAAGCCCAGGCACGGCAGTGACCTTTTCGTGCGGCACTTTGAGGGGGTGGATGGGAAAAAAGATTATATTTTGTGGCTTGGGCACGCCTCTTTTTATATCCGGATAAAGGGGAAGGGGATACTGTTGGACCCGGTTTTTGGCGATATCCCCTTTCATAGAAGGCTTATCCCCATGCCTTGCGATACAGGGGCGCTGGATGTGGACCTTATCCTCATTTCCCACGGCCATTTCGACCATCTCGATACCGCTTCTTTAAAGCTCTTCGATGCTCCCGTCATCGCTCCAAAAGGCCTTGGCAGATATATAAAAAACAAAGATGTAACCGAGCTTGAGTGGGAGGAGGAGCATAGTTTTGAAGATATCAAGATAACCTCTCTTTGGGCCAAGCACTGGCATCAAAGGGGACTTTTCGATAAAAACCGGGCCCTTTGGTGCAGTTTTTTGATAGAGGATATCTTTTTTGCCGGTGACAGCGCATACTCAACGCATTTTAAGAGGATAGGAGCCGGATATGATGTAAAAACGGCGCTTTTACCCATAGGCGCCTATGAGCCGCGAAAAATTATGAGAGAGAACCACCTAAATCCCGATGAGGCATACAGGGCCTTTTTGGATTTGGAAGCCTCGATGTTTATCCCGTACCACTACGGCACTTTCATACTAAGCGACGAGCCTGTGGAGGAGCCGCTGATGCGTATAGAAGAGATTGCCCGCCGCGACGGGCGTATCCGGATACTCTCTCCAGGCTCAGCACTCATCTTTCAAGATAGCGCCGTTGGCCGCGTTGGTGACGAGAGTTTTCACTAATCTCCTTTTAGGCTATTATACTAAATGATAGTCCTGAAGGTAAATTGTTAAAGGATAATGATGGTTAGAGCGCGTCGCTTTCATTCAGGATAAGGCTCCCAAATAAGAAGGGAGCTTCTTTTTATTCCCAACACTTTTTATGTTCAGTAGTTGGTTTAGGAATCCTGGATGTATCGGTGGTGATTTCTCCACGGTAAGGGTCTTTTTGAATGGGAGATTCGCCTATGGCATTATCGGTTTTGCACCATATTTTTTTCTCTCCATTTGGAAAACTGATAACGGGGCAACCATCGATATATCCAATGATGGACGCCCCACGGTCGCTTCGTTCATTTAAATCTGGTTTGAAAGAGTAAAGTTTATTTTCAATAATGATATAATAGATATCAAGACAAAAGCCAATATCTGTTGAAAATTGTTCAGAAAAAAATATAGGATACAATTTATCTTGATATGAATAATTTTTATTAGTGAGAGTATTTGTTATTATTATTTCTATATTTTCCCACTTTCCACTAAAAGTCTGATACCCAAAGTAGTAGCCTTCTTGCTCTGGAAGCAGAGGCACACTAATGCCTCTGGTTTTAAAGGTAATGATGTTATCTTCTTTTTTTATAACAACTCTTTTTTTCCACCCTTCATCAACATACCATCGAAACCCTCCTTTTGGGTCTGCTCCTATGAGCTTTTTGAAAGATTTGAGGTCTGGGTTTACAAGAGCCCAAGAGTAGGCTCTATATCTTTTAGGATCTTTTGGAAAGTCTATGAAGAGCATATAGCCTATGAAGTTTTTCTTAGGAGATGGATTCTCTATTTTTTTCCATCCAAAGGGATTATTTTCAGTTATTGGACTACCTTGGGCGATATAGTAGGTGTCCGTCAAGAGACTTTGATAGATGTACTTGTTTTCAGATAAAGGATTTTCCATTTCGTAAAGTTTTCCCAGAATTTTAAAAGAACGACTATCCAAAAAATATAGAAGTTTATCACTGTAGTGTTGATGTTTTGCTACATATGATATTGTGTCTGTAATAGAAAAATTTTGAAGTAAAGATGTATTGTTATCAATTTTCGTTATTGGTTCCCAAGCAAGTAGGGAGCTAAAAAATAGTAGTAACAGAGTTAAGGGTTTCATAAATTCTCCTTTTATTTTTGCATTAAAGACACACCGATGTCGAAACGTCCATCGTTGTCATTCCAATTTTCACAAATTTTGATATGATATTTACCACTTTTATGGCTAAGATTAATAACTTGGAAATTGGTGGTTTTATTGTTGGCTTGAGCTATTTCGTTGCCATATTCGTCTACTAAATGGAAGCTATAGCTTTGAGGGATGCGGCTAAAGTCTGTGTTGTCTATCTTGACAAGCCAAGATAGAACCAGTCGTTGGTTACTTTTGCCACCATCTAAGTGGAAGGTCCAATTTGGTGAAGCGCACTTTTTGCCTTGCCAGTTGCTAAAGGGTCTATCTTTGTTATAGTCATACCAATAGGCTGCATAGGTTTGGTAGCCTCCATACATCAAGCTACTTTTTAGATCTACAGCCCCAATACTTCGATAGTTATTATTGTTTTTTAATTCTCCTGTATATTTATCGGTAGCGCCTGCAATGATGGTTGATTTAATTACTGCGGCGCTATGTTTCCAAAAACTTCCTTGACTCATCACCCGTGCGGCGATTGCTGCCGTCCAAGGAGTGGCGAAACTTGTTCCACTCCCGGCTTTTTCTTGACTATTATTATATTTATCGTAATAAAAATAGTAAAAATCTTTTGCCGGTGCGATGACTTCAGGTTTATTATGAATATAAGAAAGATTATCATTTATTAAGGCTGTAAATGGGTCTAAATAACGACTTCCATCCCACAAGGAGATCGATAAAGTGTGATTATTGGAATTTTTTTGATAACCTCCAACAGAGAGGATGTTATAAGCTTTCGCTGGGGATAGCACATAGGGTAAAGGATCGTCAGCATAAGTGTTACCCGCAGATATGAAGATAGGAATATGTCGATAGTCATAAAGATGGTTGTCAAAGGTTTTATCTAAAGCAAAATATTTATATTCATTGTTATATTTATATGCATTAAGACTATAGCTTTCTACATTGACTTTATATGCCTCTCCTTTCATTTGTACTGTTGGAAGAACATCAGAATAGAAGATATTTTTGTTGTTTTTATGTATTAAAGCATTATTGCAATAAAGGCATGCTTTTCTTGCCACAGTTGCAAGAACACCTGTTACCATTTTTGCATGAATAGTATTATCGATATTGCCTTCATCACCAACTTTTTTATATAGATAAGGGATTTCATAGGCTCGATATGGTATATTATTAATATATTTTTCCATAAACATTGGATGATTTTCTATTTCACTTTTTGTATCGAAGCACTTTGCATCCGAATAATAAATCCCAATATTATCCCCCTCATACCCACTCCTATCGACCGATGTTTGGCTCATATACCAGTTGCGCAAATTTATCCAGTCTCGAAAGGCTTGAGAGGCTTGGGTGGATGAAGGGGAGAGTGGCCGATGAATATCGATATCACTTACAATCCCTTTGGGGAGAAGTTTTAACAAAGTAATGAATTTTGATTTTGGTAAGGTTACGGTTAAGATGGTATGATCTTTGTTGGGATCGAATGTGGCTAAGAGTTTGTTGGCTTTAGGTGTGAGGACGCTTAGAATTTGAAGGAGCTTTTTTCGGTTTTTGGCTCTTTGGATGGTTTTTAGTTCGATGCGCCTTTGGATGATATCTTTTTGCTCTTGGATGAGGGTCGCAAGAGTTGGCTCATCTACCTCAAATCCATCGACTTCGATCTTTTTGCCTTTGGGTGTAACAGTAATGAGTGAACTCTGTTTTGGTGCACCTACAAAGAAATCAAGCGCAGATGGTTTTACTTCATTCGATATGAAAATATCGACACTAATCGACTCCTCTTTTGTAAGGTTATCGAGTACTTTGAGAGTCAGAGGACGAAGTTTGTCGAGTGGCAGAGCAAACTCTTTGGCGATGATCTGGATGTAGGTATCCTTTAGACTAAGCTTCGACAATCCCCCCCCCTATAGGCATTGCGTGGCTTAAAAGGCTTAAAACGGTGGCGATAGAGAGAGTGGGAAGAGCTCTTTTCATGCTTTATCCTTTTTGAAGTAGTGAAAGTACATTTTAGACTAATTAATAAAGTCAAAGTTTGATTTAAATCAAGAAATGAAATATTTGTCAGTATACTTTTTATATATTTTTCTAAGGGGCTCTTTGCATATATTTTCCTAAAATTATATTGCTCCTTCCGCTTTTAAAGGAAATTTTACAACGAAAATCGTCGGTAATAAGGTCTTTTTGGGTAGATAGGTATTACCAGATAGTAGTCGTAATCTCTTCTTCTACGGCGAAGTTGAGTTTATCGGACTAGAAGAGACAGCCGGACGCTTTTTGCCAAAATCAACCAAAACTATATCACCCTTTCTCAAGATACTCTCCCACAGACTCCCGGCCTATATCGGAGCACTCATCCAGATTTTCGCTTTTGGCTTTCAATCTCTTCTTCTCCTCCACCCA
>JAMOUF010000297.1 GCA_027068245.1 Campylobacterales bacterium
TCCAAAGACGAGCAGGAAGAGGCGATGAAGATAGGTAGAAAGATTCAGTCGCTGCTGCAAAAGGGGGAAAAGCCATCGGACATAGCCGTGCTTTTTAGGATAAACGCCCTTAGCCGCTCCCTTGAGGAGGCCTTCAACCGCCTGAAAATCAACTTCTTGCTGGTTGGAACCATCAGGTTTTACGAAAGAACCGAGATAAAAGACATTATCAGCTACTTCCGGATAATAGCCAATCCGGACGATACCTTCAGCCTCAAAAGGATTATCAACAGGCCAAAAAGAGGTATCGGCAAAGCCACATACGAAAAACTGGAAAAGGCGGCCAAAGAGCGGGGTATATCTATACTTCCCATGCTCTTTGAGATGGATGAGAAGGAGCTAAGCCAGCTTGTGGGTAAGAAGAACAGCAAAACCCTCAAGGAGTTCGCGAAAAAAATCGAGGATTTGCAGCATAGCTCCCAGGAGGCTCTGTATAACTTCATAGACCAATTCGAGAACCAAATCGAGCTTAGAAAGTATTACTCCACCCTTCCGGACGGTATGGACAGGGTTCTAAACATAGACGAGTTTTACGGGTTTTTCAGAGACTACATAAAACAGAACCCCCAAAGCTCTCTTGAGGATTTCATAAACGAGATATCCCTCCAAAGCGACCAGGACCAGATAGAGGGTGAGGCTGTCTCCATAATGAGTATACACGCAAGCAAGGGCCTGGAGTTCAAACATCTCTTTGTAATAGGCCTTGAAGAGGGATTTTTCCCGCTCACCGGAGACGGGTGCGACATAGAGGAGGAAAGAAGGCTTGGATACGTGGCCTTGACACGGGCCAAAAAGGAGCTGACGCTAAGCCATGTAAAGAGCAGGTTTTACAAAGGCAGAAGAGCCTATCTGGAGAAGAGCCGTTTTCTAAACGAGGCGGGACTTTGCAGCGGCAGTGTGAAAATAGAGAAAAAAGCCTCCTTCAAAAAGGGTGATTTGGTAAAACACAAACTCTTTGGCGTTGGCCGCGTCATAGGCGTAAGCAAAGCCGGAAGGGAGTTTAAACTCACCATCAATTTTGGCGGACAGACAAGGGATATCCTCTCAAGTTTCGTGGAGCGCGCATGAACCGGCTCTTTGTGGCATACAAACCCCCATTTATTGGCTCAAACGCCTTTTTGAACCGGATTAAGAGGAGATACGGCGTCAAAAAGGCCGGTTTTTCAGGAACTTTGGACCCCTTTGCCTGCGGAAGTATCATCATAGCCTTTGGGGCATATACGAAACTTTTCAGATTTTTGAAAAAATACCCCAAAGTATACAGAGCAACCATATGGCTTGGAGCCCAAAGTGAGAGTCTGGATTTGGAAAACATAAAAAGCATAGAGGATACCGCACCACTGCCCCCCTCGTTGGTAAAAGAG
>JAMOUF010000298.1 GCA_027068245.1 Campylobacterales bacterium
AAAGCGGCGGCCCCGCCGCAACCGTAAAGCTCCTTTTTAACAAAATATAATATAATAATAAAAATTTCACAAAAGGTTCACCATGGCTGATAAAAATTTCAACGACGAGTTCGACTCCCTGGAAGAACTGCATAACAACGAGCTTGACGATATCGTATTGGAAAAATACGAGAAAAAGGAGCGGATAAAAAGATACGCCATAATAGGCGGCTCCATTTTACTGGTTTTTCTAATCGTAATATCGATAGTAAAAATAGTCACGGACTCCTCCTCGGCTCCTCAGGACAGGCTGGTGGAGGAGCAAAGCATCGAGCCTCAGGAGGAGGATGAGTTTGAAAGCGTGCCGATTATCGCGCAGGAGGAGGAAACCAAAGAGAGTGAGGAGATCAACAACGTTATCAAAGAGGTTTTGAATAAGGAGAAGGATCTTGAAAAGAAAACTCCAAAAAAAGAGCTAAAAAGCGAACCCCAAAAGAGCACCCCGCCAAAAGTAGAGCCTAAAAAACCTAAAAAAGAGGAAACCAAGCCAAAAAAAGTGGTTGAAAAAGAGAAAGAGCCTCCCAAGAAAAAGAGTGTCGCCGCAAAGAGTAAAAAAGTGCAAAAAGCGGCTGTAAAGGGAGGCTATTTTATTCAAGTTGGAGCTTTTAGCAACTATCCGGATAAGAGATTTTTACAAAGGCTTGAAAAAGAGGGATTTAACTATGTCATAAAAGAGTTCGAGATAAACGGCAAAAAGATAAAAAGAGTCTACGTTGGACCCTTTGCCAACAAAAAAGAGGCCCAGAAAGCTTTGAAAAAGGTCAGGGCCAAAATAAACAAAGACGCATTTGTAAAAAGGCTGTAGATGCTCCATTACGATAAATTTATGCTGGACGAGTTCACCCCGATTGCAGTATACGAAAAGGCCAAGCAGTTTTTTAAAGGGGATAAGAGCTTTCTATTTGAAAGCGTGGTAAACAGCAGCGATGGAAACTTCAGCTATATCGTCTGCGGTGAAAAAGAGGCCGTATGGAGCGAGGGGGGCAGAAGTTTTTACAAAAGTGAAAAGGGGACTAAAGAGGTGGACTCCAATCCGCTTCTTTTTTTGAAAAAGTATTATGAAAATATCGATTTTAGACCTTACAAAGAGCTATCCAAAAAGCTGAACGTGGGTTTTGTAGACGGCTTTATAGGCTATATCGGTTACGATATGGTAAAGGAGTTCGAGCCCGTTTTGAAAGATTTTATGAAAGAGCTCAAAGATGAGACCAAAACCCCGGACTTTTATATGATACGGCCAAAACTAATCATTGCCTACTCACACAAAAACAGCGAACTGACACTGATAACTCCCGATAAAGAGATTCAAGAGGCCGTTTTTGAGCCGTTGACAGAGGAGATAAAAGGAAGTTA
>JAMOUF010000299.1 GCA_027068245.1 Campylobacterales bacterium
CACCCTCATAAAGGACTCCGCCGATATCCAGCAACACACCCTTTATCATCACTTCTCCTTCAATCTCACATAGACCCTTCTTGGGGCCGGATAACCCTCGATGGTTTTAAGGCTGTCATCCGGGTCTAAAAAGTTCTCGAGGCTTTGGGAGTCTATCCACTCGGTCTTTCTCTGCTCGGCCGTGGTGGTTAGGCTTTTCGCAAGCACCTCGAAAGAGCCAAAACCGGCCCTTTTGCACCAGTATTCAAGGGCTTTTACGGTGGGTATGAAGGTAATATTGGGAATTTTTGAGTAGCTCTCATCCGGACACAGGGCGATTGGCTCGTCGCCTTCTATGTAGAATGTATCCAAAATAACCTCTCCACCCTTTTTAAGACCCTTTTTCAAGGCTTTTAGCATCACCACCGGATCGCTTCTGTGATAGAGCACGCCCAGACAAAATATCGAATCGAACTTCTTTGGATAGTATGGAAGGTGCTCCACCCCCAACAGCTCATATTCAATTCCGCTTTTTGCAAAGTGGTCTATGAAATCGAACTGGGTTTTGAAAATCGGCGAGGGGTCGAAACCGGTTATCGATTTTGGGCCAAACTCCAGCATCCTAAACATATAGTATCCGTTGTTGCAGCCGATATCCGCCACAACTTTACCTTCAAGGTCGATATGGGGTTTTAAGAGGTTGTATTTTATATAGCTTCTCCACTCGCTGTCTATAAAGGTGTCAAAAAGCCTGAAGGGTCCCTTTCTCCAGGGCTTTAGGCCTAAAGCCATATTTTTTACCAACTCCCTCTCTTTTTGGTCCAGCTCTCCCTCTATCTCTATCACATCGCCCAAACGAAGATTGAAATCCCCGTTTGGAAGTTTCGTCAGCATCTCTCTTAAAGGAGCGATATTTTTCCACTTCAGCCAGTTTTGACGCTCTTTTTTAACGGCTTCAATATCCATTAAACTCCTTTTGTTAAAATATGCGAATGATAATAACCACATCCACATTGACGGAGGCTCAGCCTTTTATAGACTTTTTTGACCTAAAACCGGTTCAAAAAAGACCCTTTCCAATCTACGAAAAGCCGCCTTTTACGCTGATAGTAACCGGCATCGGGCCCCTTAGGGCCTCGGCCGCCCTTAGCCATATTTTAACAAAAAAAGCGGAACCGGTGATGAATTTTGGCATAAGTGCCGGAAAGAAGGTGGGTAAGATTTACAATATTTACAAGGTGATAGACGCCCACAGCCACAAAAGCTATATTCTAAAGCGTTCCAACATCTTCGAAAACGCCGTTTTGAAAAGCTACGCCACCCCGGTATCCACAAAGCAGAACTGCCTGGCGGATATGGAGGGAGCCGCGCTCGCTGGATGCGTTAAGCTGTATGGACAGGATATCGAGATTGTAAAACTGGTTTCGGACGCTTTTACCCCCGATACCGTAGATATGCAAAATATAGCGGAATTAATCAAAAAAAAGATTAAGCCCATCTTGGATACAATTGCATCAAAAAAAGGATTGCAATGAGCTTACAAAAGAGCGCCACCGTTGTAGCGAGCATTGTGGCGGCCATTTTGGTCCTTATCAAACTTGTGGTAGGTATTATGAGCGGCTCTGCGGCGGTGCTTGCCAGTGCCATAGACTCGATTTTGGATATCGCAGTATCCACATTCAACTATTTCGCACTCTCCAAAGCGGAAAAGGCACCCAGTGAAAAGTTCAATTACGGCCTTGGTAAGATAGAGGCCCTGGCCGCAGTCATCGAAGGGACCATCATAACCATGTCGGGCCTCTTTATATTTTACAAAGGGCTTATGAACGTTATAGAGCATAAGAGAATCGAGCATCTTGACAGCTCCATATTGGTTATGGTTATCTCCATCATCCTAACAGGCGCTCTGGTAGCATATCTCAATTATGTCTATAAAAAGACAAAAAATATGGTGATTAAATCGGACGCCCTGCACTACAAAACCGACCTTTTCACCAACGCCGCCGTTTTAGCCTCTTTGGTTATCATACACTTTACCGGATGGCACTGGATAGACGGGATTTTCGGTATGGCTATCGCCATATACATCATAAAGGAGGCTTACGAGCTGATAAAAGAGGGAGTCTTGATGCTTCTGGACGTGGCCTTGGAGGAGGAGATGGTAGAGAAGATAAAAAAGATTATAACCTCCCAGCCAGAAGTTACCAACTACCACTATCTAAAAACGAGAAGAAGCGGCGACACCAACTTCGTTGACGTGCATGTTGTTTTTACTCCGGATATCTCATTGATGGAGGCTCACAAAGTCTCGGACAAAATAGAAGATGAGATAAAAAAGCTGGATAAAGAGAGCAAATGGCACATCACAATACATCTGGATCCTTACGACGACTCACCACACTCCCAAGAAGAGCATTAAGCTCTTCTATTTAGCGTACTCTATAGCCCGCTGCTCTCTTATCACGTTCACCTTTATCTCACCGGGATACTGGACGGCGGACTCTATCTCTTTTGCTATCTCTTTTGCCAGCAAATAGGCCTCGTTATCGGTAACAAGCTCCGCGTTTACGATAACCCTGACCTCCCGCCCGGCATTTATGGCATAGGCCTTTTTCACGCCGCTTTTGCTAAGGGCTATCTCCTCAATCGCCTGAACCCTTTTCAAAAAGGCCTCCAAAACCTCTCTTCTGGCTCCAGGTCTTGCGGCGCTCAAGGTATCTGCGGCGCATACTGCGGCCGCTTCTATGCTCTTTGGCTCCTCATGGCCGTGATGGGCGTAGATGGCGTTTATTACCACATCGGGTTCCTTGTATCTTCTACAGATATCCGCACCCAGGTCCACGTGGCTGCCGCTAAACTCGTGCGTCAGCGCCTTCCCTATATCGTGAAGCAATCCGGCACGCTTTGCCAATACCTCGTCTCCGCCCATCTCCGCAGCCATGATACCGGCCAGATGCGCCACCTCCAAAGAGTGGCCCAGCGCGTTTTGGCCGTAACTTGCCCTGAATTTCAACCGGCCTATAAGTTTCACCAACTCCGGATGAAGAGGACCAACGCCTAAGTCTATGACGATATTCTCACCCTCCTCCAACAGCTGCTGGTCGAACTCCTCTTTTACCTTCTCGTAAACCTCCTCTATCCTTGCCGGCTGTATTCTGCCATCTTCTACCAAAATCTCGATGACCTTGGTAGCTATGGCCCTACGGTAGAGGTTGAAAGAGCTGAGAATTATGGCGTTGGGGGTATCGTCTATAATGATATCCACGCCCAGAAGCATCTCGAGGGTTTTGATGTTTCTACCCTCTTTGCCGATGATTCTGCCCTTTATCTCTTCGCTTGGCAAAGATACGGTATTTATAAGCCTCTCGGCCGCAAACTCGCCGGCAAACCTGGTGGTGGCCTGGGCTATGATATAGTTGGCCCGCCTTTTCGCCTCGCTCTTGGCCTCCTCCTCATACTTTCTGACGATATTGGCAACTTCCGAGCGGCTCTCCTCTTCGGCTTTTTTCAGTATAAGCTCCTTTGCCTCCTCCATCGTAAGGCCCGCTTGCATCTGCAGTGCTTCCAAAACCTCGTTGTATTTCTCCTGATACTCCGATTTTAGCCTCTCATACTCGCTCTTTAGCTGCTCCAGCTTCTCCCGCTCCTCTTTTAGCTCCTGCTTCTCGAGGGTTATATGCTTCAGTTCGTCCTTAAACATCTGTTTAAGGGACATCTCCTTTTCCATCAATTCGTTGAAACGCTTGTCGTAATCGCTTTTGAGCCTCTCAAGCCTCTCTTCAAACTCCTTCTTAAGGCCCAGTTCGGCCTCTTTGAGTTTTACTTGGGAGGAGTGAAGAAGTTTTTCCGCCTCGTGCTCTATCGCCTTCGCTTTCGCTCTTGCCTGCTCCTCATAGATTTTAAGTCTGTCTTTTTCTATCTTTTTTGAGAGTAGATACCCTGCGGCACCGCTTAAAATGGCCGCAGAGCTTCCTACCAATATCTCTATCCACATCCTTGTCCCCTCTGATAATTATTTGTTTTGGGGTAACTAAAACATCGCCTTGAATATCGAAATCGTCACAGATATAACTCTTTGTATAACAAAGCTCCTTTTGTATAAAGACAATTTTCGGCCTGTAAGAGAGGTTTGAAAAAAATCTATCATACATCCCTTTTCCAAACCCCACTCTTCTAAAGCCCCCGTCTACCCCAATAACGGGAACTATAGCTAAATCAATTCTACTTTTTAAAAATGAGTTAGGCGGCTCTTTTATTCCAAATCTTCTCTTCTTTATAGGTAATCTGTATTTTACCATCTTAAAGCTTTTACCTTCCATAAAGGGGACATATATGTTTATTTTGTTGCGAAGTTTAAAGAGGCCACTTATATCGGGCTCGTGCGGCATAGGCATAAACAGCAGGACGTTTTTGGCCCTCAAAAGCCGGATTATTTTTACAATTACCCTCTCCACGGCACCCTTTTTATATCTCTTTTTTTTGAAAATCCTTTTTTTGCAGTAATTTCTGAATTTTTCCTTGCTTTTAAAAGACATTTTCATCCTTTTTTTATATAATCGGATATATTTTATACAAAAGGATGAGAAATTGAAAACTGCAGCCGCCATTTTGTTTTTGGCACTGGTTTTCAGCGGATGTGAAAAGGAGCACAAAAACTCCGCCGAAAAACCTGTAAAAAAAGAGTTGAACGCCACGAAAAAACCCAAAATTGAACGCTTTGAGCTAAGAGATGGCAACAAAACCATAGGCATAGAGTTCAACGAGAGCGGTTTTAAATTGAGCGGGACCAAAGATGTGGTTCTTTTGACCTTTTTTACCAGCTGGTGCTCCTCTTGCAAAGCGGAGCTTAAAGAGCTGGAAAATATAGCCGCAAAATATAAAAACATCGACATAGTCGGCATTCAGCTGGATGAAAACAGTGTCAGGAAAAATTTTTTCATATCAAATAATATCAATACCAACCTGAAGCTGGCAAAAAGGGTTTATCCCATGCTCCACCAGCCCGCCTCCATGCCAGTTCCACTGACGCTCTTGATAAAGAACAACAGATATGTTATACACTATACCGGAGCCGTTCCCCAGGAGATGATAGAGAGCGATATCAAAAAGAGTTTAGGAGATTAGATGTTCGGATTTATAAAAAAGGCTTTACAAAAGACCGTCAAAAATATCGAGGAAAACGTCGAAAAAAAGAAGAAATACGCCACCAAAGAGGAGATAGAGGAGCTGCTTTTGGAAGCGGACGTGGAGTATGATATAGTGGAAAAAATCGTTGAGTCCCTTCCATCGAAAGTCAGCCGGATACAGCTTAAAAACGACCTTTTATACCTTTTCAAAATTCCAAATGCAAAAGAGGAGAGCGAGAAACCTTTCGTCGAGCTGATTTTGGGCGTCAACGGTGCCGGCAAAACCACCACCATAGCCAAACTGGCGAACCTGTACAAAAAAGAGGGAAAATCTGTGATACTGGGGGCCGCGGACACTTTCAGGGCAGCAGCCATAGAGCAGCTTGCCAGATGGGCCCACATCCTTGGCGTCCCGATAGTGGCTACGAAACAGGGGCACGACCCAAGCGCAGTGGCGTATGATACGATAGCCAAGGCAAAAGCGAAAGATATAGA
>JAMOUF010000300.1 GCA_027068245.1 Campylobacterales bacterium
ATACCGGCCCCTAAAACCAGAAGCGGAACAAAAAGCGTTAAAACTCTCATCAGGCCCCGAGTCTGTAAGCGATATTCATAAGCAGTTTTACCACGAAAAGGTCTATAAACTGCAAGGCTATGATGATGATAAGCGGAGCCAGGTCGATGCCGCCTATTACCGTTGGGATATAGCGTCTAACCAGTGCGTACGCAGGCTCGGTGAGCCTGTAGAGTGTCTGGACTATCGGATTGTAGGGGTCCGGTCTTACCCAGCTTAACAGGGCGGCTATGATTATAACCCAGATATATATGTTTATCACCATATGCAGAATCTGCGCCAATGCCTGTAGAAGCGTTCCTATAACCATCATTTCACTATCCTTTTTATATCCTCTTTTATGTATGGGTATATGTCCGAAAGCTCAGGTCCGTGCTGGGCGCCTGTTAGGAGTATTCTTAGGGGTTTGAAGAATTTTTTGCCTTTAAGGGAGCTTTTTTCCATAAGTTCTTTTTTAAACTCCTCAAAATCCCTGGGTTTTTCCATATTTAAAACAAGTTCTCTAAGCACCTGAGCCTCTTTTTCAAATTCGCCAAAATCTCTTTTGCCAAAAAACATTGTATCGAACTTTTCTTTCAGCTCCTTAAGGGTGCTTGCCTCTTCCAGGTATATCTTTGCAAGCTCCCCAAAGCGTGGCTCAATACTCAAAAGCCTGGCCAGTTCGTGGGGGTCCAGTCTTTTTAGATGTTCTCTGTTGATAAATCTCAACTTTTCCATATCGAACCTGGCACTGGATTTGGAGAGGTTTTTCAAATCGAACCATTCAACCGCCTCATCCATGGTGAAAATCTCCGTTGGGGTTTTGTTTCCAAGCAAGATGAGATAGTTCGCTATGGCCGAAGGTAAAAACCCTTCTTCCAAAAGCCATTTGACGCTCGAGGCGCTCTCTCTTTTACTCATCTTCTTGCCCTCTTTGTTTAAAATGATTGGCAGATGGGCGTACTCTATCTCTTTGTCGTAGCCCAAAGATTTGCGGATATGAATCTGTTTTGGAGTGTTGCTTAGGTGGTCCTCGCCCCTGATTACCAAAGATATGTCGTGGAGCATATCGTCTATGGCACAGGCGAAATTGTATGTGGGCCTGCCGTCGGCTCTAAGTATAACGAAACTATCAACCTCATTTGGAGCAAACTTCATCGGCCCTTTTATAATATCTTCAAAGCCAATATCGTTTGTCGGTTTTTTTATCCGGATAACGAATTTACCGCTTCTTTTTGCGGCCTCTTCCAATGAGAGATTCTCACACTTTCCGCTGTACCTGTAGGCTCTTCTTTGAGCTTTGGCCCGCTCTTTTTCCTCCTCAAGCTCCTCTTTGGTGCAAAAACAGGCAAAGGCTTTTTTCTGC
>JAMOUF010000301.1 GCA_027068245.1 Campylobacterales bacterium
CATGCTGAACTTGATTCAGGGCACCTCTAATAATCCCCAAACCACAGTCCCCTGCAGCCCAATAGCAATTTTTTAAAATACCAAATCCTTTTATCCTTGTCCAAACTCTCTTTTTTCGTTGTTTTCGGCGCCGGTTCGAGTCATATTTCCCCTTTTCATATCACTTTGACCCCCTGGAGCCTTACCAGCTGTTCGTACCGTACCAGATTGTAGGTCAGATTGGTCAGTCCGGTCAGTGATTCGATACGTTGAAGCCCAATGGCTTTTAGATGCAGGGCATGGTTCATCCAGGTGGTAAAGGCTCCAAAGATGTGCTCTACCCTTACCCGGGTTTTGGCATGTTTGTAGTTGGTCTTGTGATCGGCCGGATCAAGCGGTTTGTTTTTGTGCTTTCTCTTGATGACTTTGGACTGAACGTTTTGTTCTTCAAGATAGGCCTCTATGGCTTCGGACTGGTAGGCACTGTCGGCATAGAGCACCTTGTCGGTCTGATCCACAATCTCCTCAATCACCTGTGAATCGTGTGTGGAAGCCGGTGTAACGGCATAATCGGTGATGAGTTTGGTCTTCTGGTCGGCATTGATATGGTTTTTGTATCCATATTCGGTCTGATTGTTCTTTTTTGTCCAGCGGGCATCGCAGTCTTTCTGGGCTTTTTTATGGGGATTGGCTTCAAAGCTTTCCGGTATTTCTCCCGCTTTAATTTGGGCATTCTCTTCCCGGGTGTTTCGCTGTCTGGGTACACTGACAAAGGATGCATCTACGATGCTCCCTTCTTTGAGTACAATTTTGTGATCCATGAGCTTTTGGGTAAAGAGCACAAAAAGCTTCTCGGAAAGTTTGGCTTTGGCAAGGACATCTTTGAAAAGCCATATGGTCTTCTCATCCGGTACCCGGTCCCCCATCTCCAGCCCCAGAAAATCCATAAACGAAAGTCGGTCTTTGATCTGGAACTCGGTCTGTTCATCGCTCAGGTTATAGTAGCGTTGCAAAATCAGGATTTTAAACATCATCACCCGGTCATACGGTTTGGCTCCGGCATTGCTTTTGCGCTCTTTATGAAAAATCTCTTCGATGGGTTCACGGAACATCTCCCAGTCAATCAGGGCATCAAGCCGTTGCAGTGGCGGGTTATGCTCCTTGATCTTCTCCAGTTGAAATTCATAATCGAAAAGTCCCATATTATCTGCCTTTTATGATGCTTATATAGTATATATTATATCGAAATTATCCATAGAAAATGACCTTTTTACCCTCAAAAACTTTCAGGATATACTGCTTTATACTCAAAAACATATTCAAAGAAGGGCTCTGTAGAGAAATGAGATTTTAGGGGATATTTTTAGAGGTGCCCTATTGTTTTTAACCTTAGGAGATTCCTTT
>JAMOUF010000302.1 GCA_027068245.1 Campylobacterales bacterium
CTCCTTGATGGGTCCAAGCTGGGTCAGCTGGCTTCCTATATGAAAATGTATGCCTACAGGCTCGATATGCTCGCTCTTTTTAGCCAGCAGATAGAGCCTTTTGGCGCTATCTATATCTACGCCAAACTTATTTTCGCTAAGGCCCGTTGAGATATAGGGATGGGTTTTTGGGTCGATATCCGGATTTACCCTCACGCTTATTCTGGCCTTTTTGCCAAGTTTTTTGGCGATGCTCTCAACCCGCTCGAACTCCCCTTCGCTCTCTATGTTTATAAACAGTATCTCCTTTTTCAAAGCCTCCTCTATCTCGTCGTCTCTTTTTCCAACTCCACTGAAAATTATCTTGTAGTTTGGTATACCGGCAATAAGCGCGCGCCTTATCTCCCCTATACTCACGCAGTCCGCCCCGCTGCCAAGGGAGGCCAAAAGCTTCAAAACGCTCAGGTTGGAGTTCGCCTTCACCGCATAGGCTATCAGGGATTTTCTCGCTTTAAACGCATCTTTTAGTTTTAGAAAATTTCTTTTTATCACATCGAAATCGTAAACATACAGAGGTGTATCATACTTTCTGGCAAGCTCTTTGTAGTTCATTCCCATCCTTTTTTTACGATGAATATTATCAAAATTTTAAAACTTTTTATACAGATAAAAGGCCACCAGGGCCAACAAAAATATTGGCATCAGTATAGCCGCCTCCGGAGAGAGCGCTCCGTTGAAGGCGAGCTTCACCATCATAAACAGAACGCCCCAGACTATCAGTGATGTCAAAATGGCGCCGAACGTAAAGAGGTTCAGGTTTGAAATCCTGGCGCTGACTGGCACGAAATAGAAAATTATCACCAGTAGCAAAGGGGCGAAAAAGGGGTAGAAAAGGTTTGCATAAATCACGCTTTTTATCCGGGTTATATCAATCTTTTGCTCTTTAAACAGTTTCAAAGCGTAAATTGCGTCCACCAGCGTGATGTTCGCCTTGCCCTCATATACCGAATCGAGTATCTGCGGTTTGTATCCAACGAGGGTTTTGACATCTTTTTTCCTTATATCTATTCTATCTTTGAGGTTTTTTACCACCCTGGCATCCTTCAGATACCAGGCCTCCTGCCGAAAATACCCCCTTTCAGCCTCTGTGATGCTCTCAAGCTCGTCATCTTTCAATGTATATATCTTTATCTCTTTCGCCATCTTTCTTAATGGCAGGAGCTCTTTGAAAAAGACATAGGAGTCGTTGAATTTGAAAAAGAGGTTCTTCGTGACGCTGGAGAGGGAGTGGAATTTTCGGATGTTTTTCGCATACTCGTTGGCATACGCGAAAGATGTGGTATGCAAAAAGATATATATTACGGTTATAAGCGTTGCGGAGAGAAAAAGGGGCTTTATAATCTCTTTTTTACCTATTCCCAAAGAGTAGAAGGCCACAAGCTCGTTGGAGCGTATAAGCTGAACCTTTAAAGCTATCATGGCGAATATGAGCGTTATTGGCAAAAGCGTATCGATGGCGTAAAAGGCTTTATAGGTGATATAGAGCAGCTTCAGATTCGCTGAGTCCGGCAGAGATTTGACCGCCTGCAGAAAATCGAGGGCCACAAAAAAGAGAATGAGCGCAAAAAGAATCAGAAAAAAATATTTCAAATAGAGTTTGAGGATATACCTTTTTGCCATCGAACCTCTTTTTTGTCAGATTTTAGCGAAAAAGAGTTTAGGGGCAGTTTACGCCTTTTTGGGTATAGTTGGCTTTAACGTAGTCCAAAGGGTGCGTAGTAAGAGCCAAAGCCGCACCGGCGGCCTTTTTTATCACAGGTTCGATGCACTCAAGCTCTTTTGGGGTAAAGTCGCTTAGCACATACCTTACCACGTCCTCTTTAATCCTGGGTCTTCCTATGCCAAACCTGACCCTCAGATACTCCCGTCCGCACAGGGAGTCTATCGATTTGAGCCCGTTGTGTCCGCCACTGCCCCCACCTTTTTTGAACCTTAAAGCCCCCAAAGCCAGATCCAAATCGTCGTGAACCACAATGATATTTTCCAGCGGGATTTTGTAAAACTCCTTTACGGCCCGCACACTCTCGCCGCTTAGGTTCATAAATGTAAGGGGTTTTAAAAGCAGGATATTGGAGGATTTGAAAAGTTCGCCTTTGAACTCTTTTTTATTTATTGGAGTGGGGTTTAGGCGGCCGATAAGCTCATCGACCACCATAAAACCTACATTGTGCCTGTTCTTCTCATATCTTTTGCCAGGATTGCCAAGTCCTACGATAAGATGCATTATTTGGCTTTAACCACTCCCACAACGGCAACGTGTTCAGGCGTCATATGCTCAACGCCTTCTGGAAGCTTGATATCTCTGATAAGTATCGCGTCACCCACGTCAAGATTGCTTACGTCAAGCGTAATGCTGTCCGGAATGTTCTCGATGGCGCCTTTTACTTTGATTCTTCTTTTGGAAGTTACCAAAACGCCTTTGTTTTTAAGCCCAACGGGAGTTCCGACCGTTTTTATAGGTACCATATAGTATGTAACCACACCCGGCTGTGCCACCATCAAATCCACATGAAGCAGATCGTAAGTCACAGGGTCTTTTTGATACTCCTGAACCACCACGTTCAACTCTTTATCACCTACTTTTACGGGGAAAGCCAGTTTCTCTTTATGTCTTACCGTTCTGATAAAATCACCCTTTTTAAAGGCTGCGTGGATATTACCAAAATCCTTTCCGTAAATGTTGGCAATTAGATAACCATCTCGGCGCAGTTTTCTGCTCTCGCTCTTACCGATACTCTCTCTAACGATGCCTTCTAACATTTCTCATTCCTTATATAAATTTATGGGCGCTAATTATATCCAATATAATATAAAATTTCCTTAAAGTTTCAAATCTATAACATCCTCATCTTCACTACCCACCACATCTTTGACGGAGGATTCAAACTCTTTTATCATAAGCAGAAGGTCGTTTTTGTTGGCAGCGTGCTTGAGTGCCTCCTCCCTGTCTATCACGCCGCTTTTGTAAAGCTCGAAAATCGCCTTGTTGAAAGTCTGCATACCATAGATCTCACCCTCTTCCATAACGTCAGTAATCTCGCTGTCACGCCCCTCTTCTATCAAGCTGGCGACCCGCTCGCTGTTTCTTAGTATCTCCAAAGCGGCCCGTCTTCCCCCGTCTTTAGTCTTTAGCAACCTTTGGGAAATGACCGCTTCCAAAACGGAGGCCAGAACTATCCGGATACGGTTTTGCTCAGTCGTCGGAAATACGGATATTATCCGGTTTATCGTCTCTTTTGCGTCAAGGGTATGGAGGGTGGAGAGAACCAGGTGCCCGGTCTCAGCCGCGTGCAGCGCCATCTCGATAGTCTCCAGATCCCTCATCTCCCCAACGACTATGATATCGGGATCTTCTCTCAAAGCCGCTTTAAGGGCATGAGAAAAAGAGGGGGTGTCCTGTCCCAGGCTTCTTTGGTTTATGATTGCCTTCTTGTTTTTGTGTACGAATTCCACCGGATCCTCTATGGTTATCACATGCTCGGGCCTGGTTCTGTTTACCTCGTCTATCATGGCCGCCATGGTGGTGGACTTACCGCTGCCCGTAATACCCGTAACCAGCACAAGTCCTCTTTTTAGCTTGGATATATCTTTAAGCGTCTTTGGAAGATGCAGCTCGTCTATGGTTTTCACTTCTACGGGAATTACCCTGAAAACCGCGGATACGCCATCTATTTGGAAAAATATGTTTACCCTGAAACGGTAGTTCTCATCCAGGACGTAAACCAGGTCTATGTCTTTGTTTTTCACAAACTCATCAAAACGGCTTCTTAAAAACTCCTTTGCCATCTGCAAAGCGTCCTCTTTCGATAAAACATCCATAGATATGGGTGTTATGTCTCCATTAACCCTTCCAAATATAGGGCTGTTTGCTTTTATGTGAAGGTCGCTTCCTCCCAGTTTTACCAGTTCGTAAAGGTATTTGTCAATTTTTGGTTTTACTCTAAATTCCATTTAAGAGAGCTCCTTCAATATTTCGTCAAAAGCTTTGACGAAAGCTTCCAGCCCCTCTTCAAGCAGTTCGTCGTAGACCTTTTGCATATCAATACCGTTATCGGCTATTTCATTGAAAAAAGTAGCTATCTTCTCATCTGGAATCGGGAGTTTGGGCTCTTTGTCCCCATGCTCAACAAAAGCCTCGATAGTCTTTATGGGAGCTGTGTTGACGCTGTTTGGAGCCAGAAGTTCGCTGATATAGTAGTGTGGCGGATACTCATCTCCTTTTACTCCGGTGCTGGCAAAGAGTGCCTTGGCGTTTAGAAGGTTGTATGAATTAATTAGATTGTAGATTTTGGCGGCGTTCATTATGCCGACTCTGCCTTTTAAACCATCCGGCAACATTTTATCGAGCTTTCTATCGAAACGGCTTACGAAGATACTAAGCACCGCTTTGGGTGAGCCATCTTTTTGAAACCCTCTTTTAAAGGCATCCAGGCACCCCTTTGCCTGGGAAGGGGAGAAGATGAGCGTGGCGTTGACGTTTATGCCACGGCCTATAAGCTCCTCCATAGCCTCATAGCCAGCCTCCGTAGCCGGCACCTTAATCATAAGGTTTGGCATATCCACGGCTTTGTGAAGTCTTAATGCCTCCTCTACCGTCCCTTTGGCATCGTTACAAAGCCTTGGGTCCACCTCCAACGAGGCGAACCCCTCATCCCCTTTTTCATACAGTGGCAGAAGTATCTCGCAGGCCCTTTTAATATCCGTAACGGCCAGAGCCTCATACTTCTTTTTTGGCGTTCCGGTAAGTTTTGAGAGCTGCTCTTTGTATGCCGGGGAGTTTAATATGGCCTCTTTGAAGATTGCCGGATTACTGGTGGCGCCGTTGACTATATTTTTTGAGATCAACTCCCTAAAGCCGCTTTCCAAAAAATCTCTCTCTATAAAATCGGCCCATAAGGAAAACCCGATATCTTCCAAAAACATCTGCTACCCCTTTTTTACCTTAAGGGTAGCAGTTTAAAACTTAATATTCCATTTGCCTATGTAACTTTTCTTATCCAGCGCCTTTTTAAGCATTTCCAAAAACCGCTCTCTTTCTACCTCCACCGCACCCATTCGTTTTAGATGCTCGCTTGGTATCTGGCAGTCGATAAAATCGAAATCATACTCTTTGGCTATATCGCAAAGCCTAACCAGCGCCGTTTTGCTGGCGTCGCTGACTTTGGAGAACATACTCTCTCCAAAAAAGGCGCCACCAATGCTTAGACCATAGAGGCCACCTACCAGCTCACTATCTTTGTAAACCTCGATGGAGTGGGCGAACCCTCTTTGGTGAAGCTCCTCGAAAACCTCGATGATTTCGGGAAGTATCCAGGTGTCCCCAAGCCTTGCGTTGCGGCAGTTTCTAATAACCGAGCCAAAATCGGTATCAACTCTTACATCAAACTTTTTCATACTCTTTTTCAAAGAGCGGCTAACTTTGACACTGTCCGGATATAGAATACATCTTGGGTCGGGAGACCACCAAAGTATCGGGTCTCCTTCGCTGTACCAGGGAAATATCCCCTCTCTGTAGGCTTTTAGCACCCT
>JAMOUF010000303.1 GCA_027068245.1 Campylobacterales bacterium
GCCAGGATTTTGCCTCTCTTCTCATACCAAGTATTAACGGCCCCTATCTTTTTGGCTATGCCTAAAACCTCGTCGCTCTCCATGAAAGCTTGCTCCTTGTAAGGAACGGTGATGTTGACTCCTTTTAAAGCCAGGCCAAAAAAGGTCTCTCTCAGGCCGCTTTTTTGCTCTATGAGGCGTTTTGTGTAACAGCCTTTAAATCCCAGTTTTTCAAAGGCATAGTTATGTAAAAGTGGTGAGATGGAGTGCTCCACCGGGTTTCCAAATATTGCGTAAAGTTTCATTGTGCCAGCTCCTCGAGGGCCTTTTTCAAAGCCTGCAGTTTGTTGTTTACCTCCAGATACTCAAGTTCGGGTCTGCTGTCGGCCACTATGCCCGCACCCGCTTGAAATATCACCTCATCCTCTTTTATAAGCGCGCTTCTAATCGTAATGGCGCTATCCATATCGCCGTTAAACCCAAAATATCCTACGCTTCCGCTGTAAAAGCCCCTTTTTAGCCCCTCGAACTGGGCTATAAGCTCCATGGCCCTGATTTTGGGCGCGCCCGTCATGGTCCCTGCGGTAAATGTAGCCATAAAAAGGTCGAACATATCGTATTTCTCGTCTATCTGGGCCGTGACGTCGCTTACCATGTGCATTACGTGGCTGTATCGCTCCACCCGCATCATATCCGGAACCTGAACCGTGCCGGGTTTTGCCACCCGGCCCACGTCGTTTCTGCCAAGATCGATTAGCATGGTATGCTCCGCCACCTCTTTTGGGTCGTTTAGCATCTCAATCTCCAGCTCACTGTCCCTTTTGGCGCTATCACCCCTTTTTCTGGTGCCGGCAATCGGCCGCAGCAGTATCTTCCCATCACTTAGCCTTACCATGACCTCCGGACTGCTTCCGGATATGGCGAATTTTTCAAATTCCAGCAAAAAGAGGTAGGGAGAGGGGTTAAGAGAGCGCAGTTTTCTGTAGAAGCTGAACCTGTCCACAACGGCCTTTTGTTTGAGGCGGTTGGAGATGACTATCTGAAATACATCCCCGCTTCTTATCATTCTTTTGGACTTTTCCACCATCTTGAAAAACTCATCCTTTGAGTGGGCGAATGAGGCCTGGCCCAATATCTTCGCTTTTTTTAACGGGGTGTAGGTGTAACTTCCTTTTATCTCCTCTTTCAACGGCCCAAAAACGGCCTCTTGAATCTCTTTATCGGGAGTTATCAGTGTCAGTTCGCTGTTTTTGTGGGAGTAGGCAATGATGAGTTTTGGCCGTATCATATAAAAGTCCGGGGTTTTGGTCTCATCTTTGAGCTCTTTCATAAAATCTTTCAAAACGGGCTCGAACTCCTTTACCATATCGTAACCGATATAGCCTATAAAGCCGTCT
>JAMOUF010000304.1 GCA_027068245.1 Campylobacterales bacterium
CGTTCCAGTTCTTTATATATTTTCCCTCTTTGTATCCGTGTTCCTGTCTGAACTGGTTAAGGGCGTTTTTCCCGATATAGAGCCTGTATAACTCATCAAAAGAGAATCCGGCGCTGTCACAGGCTTTGAAAAATGTCTCAAGCAGCTCCTCTTGCAAAGCGGGGCTGTTGCTTTTGATAAGGGCCAAAGCCATAAGCTCCTCGAAAATATCCAGATATTCGTCTATATTTTGGCTATCCTTCTCACTCCACTCTTTCGGGATTTTTATATCGCATTGTGCCTCTTTTGCGCCGTTTATGAGTCTTGCCGCATCCTCCAGGGAGTTTTGCGTCAAAAGATAACTCATAATGAAGTGCCAGATATCGGTAAGTTCTATCTTTATATTTTCATAGTCCGGCTTTTGATGGATGCTTTTCCAGTGTTTCCAGCCAAAGGAGTCTATAAGTTCGGCCGTCTCCATATATATGCATCTTTTCCAGTTGATGGGTTTGGAGTTTTTTGTAACCCCTTTTCTCCAATCCACCCCGTTCGTATCGTTATTCAACTCGTTTTGCAGCTGAAGCATCTCATAAATCTTCTCCATACTCTCTCCTTAAAAATCTATTGCAACCCTGTAATTTGGGTCATCCTCTTCCCAGGTGCAAAACTCACCCGCCTCTTTTAAAAGCTCTTTACACTCGGGGCTTAGGTGTCTTAGCGTCAGCCTCTTTCCCTGCTCTTTATACTTTTTTGTAATCCTGTCTATCGCCTCTACGCCGCTTTGGTCCATAACCCTGGCGTTTTTGAAGTCTATCACTACCTCCTGTGGGTCGTTCTCCACATCGAACTGCTCCATAAACGACTGAACCGAACCAAAAAAGAGTGGCCCTTCCAGCTCGTAAATCTTTCTGTTCTTCTCCACTTTTGTGCGGGAGTATATTTTGGCGTGTTTCCAGGCAAAAACCAGGGCCGATATTATCACGCCTGCTATCACCGCAATGGCCAGGTCGAAAAAGATGGTGATAACGGTAACGAAGACCATCACGAAAATATCCTCTTTTGGCATTCTTCTAAAATGGCCCAGGCTGCTCCAGCTAAACGTGGCGATTGCCACCACGAACATTATCCCCACCAAAACGGCTATCGGTATTTTGGAGATATATTTGCTAAGCGCCACCACGAAAAGTATCAGCAGCACCGCGGCAATGAACGAGGAGAGCCGCCCTTTGCCTCCTGAGGTGTAGTTTATCATAGACTGGCCTATCATGGCGCATCCCGGCATCGCGCCGAAAAAACCGCAGGTGACGTTGCCAACCCCCTGGGCTATACACTCCTGATTGCCGCTGCCTCTCTCGCCGCTCATCTCATCGAGCACTGAGAGGGTTAGCAAAGACTCTATCAACCCCACCAGGGCTATGATAATGGAGTAGGGGAGTATGATTTTTAGCGTCTCCAAATTCAGCGGGGCCAAAGGTATGTGAAAAGATGGAAAAGAGCCGCTGATATCGGCCAAATCGCCGATGGTTTTCGTATCCAGGTTAAATATCAAAACAAGGGCCGTTATAGCGATGATGGCGCCAAGCGAGGCCGGGATGACTTTTGTAAATCTTGGCAGCAGGTAGATGATAACCATAGTCAAAGCTATGAGGAAAAAAGTAAGCATGTTTTCATCTTTTATCAACGGTATCTGACTCATGGCTATTACTATGGCAAGACCGTTTACAAATCCGTAAATGGCGGGCTGTGGAACCAGCCGGATAAACTTTCCGAGTTTAAACAGGCCTATTAGTATCTGTATGATGCCTGCTAAAATGGCGGCCCAGAACATATACTCGATGCCGTGTTTTTGTATCAAATCCACAAGCACCACGGCCACAGCTCCCGTAGCACCGCTTATCATTCCGGGTTTTCCACCTATCAGGGCCGTTATCAGTCCAAGTATAAAGGCTGTATAAAGCCCAACCTGTGGTGAGACGCCGGCTATAATGGAGAAGGCTATCGCTTCTGGTATGAGGGCTACGGCCACGACGGAGCCGCTTAAAATGTCGTTTTTTGGGTTTTTCGTGAAATTATATCTTTTAACCAGGGACAATCAATCTTCCTTTTAACTTAATCTTTTTAATTCAAGCTCGATTTTCTCAAGCCTCTCTTTGGCCTCTTCCAAAGCCTTTTTGTTCTCTTCCACCACCTCTTTGGGCGCGTTTTGAATGAATTTTTCGTTCAAGAGCATCTTTTGCAGTTTCTCCACCTCTTTTAGGGTCTTCTCTTTCTGTTTATTGAGCCTTTTTATAATAGGCGTCAAATCGATGCCCTCAAGGGGTATGAAGACCTCCACTTTCGAGCCGATGTCGGCGACCGCGTTTTGAACGGCGCTGTCGGTAAACTCGACTTTTTCCACTTTGGCAAGTTTTTCTATATATTTTTTGGACTTTTCGCTCAAAGCCGGTTTTACAAAGGCTTTCGGCACGGTTTTGTTAGCCATGTCTATAAGCGCTTTCGCCCGTCTTATGGTGACTATCGCGTCTATAATCTTCTCGAACTCCTCCTCCACATCGGCGTCGGTTTCCAGGCTTTGGGGGTAGGGCATCACCATTATCGATTTTGCCTCTTCCAATTCGGTTCCACTAAGCATCTGGTAAAGATACTCGGTGATATACGGCATAAAGGGGTGCAGAAGTTTCATAGCCTCTTTATATATGGCGCCAAGTTCGTTTATGGACTCTCTGTCCGCTTTGCTAAGCTCTATTCCCCAGTCGCAAAACTCCTGCCACAAAAACCTGTAAAGCGTAGTTGCCGCGTCGTTGAACCGGTAGTTCTCCAGATTCTCCCTGGTCTCTTTTATGGCTTTGCCAAAGCGGCTTAGCATATATCTGCCAAGTTCCGTTTTGACTTCCGTATCTTTCAAGTCGCCAAAGGTTTCCTGGTTCATCTGTAAAAACTTGGCCGCGTTGAAGAGTTTGTTGGTGAAGTTTCTATATAGCTCCAGCCTATCCTTGCTAAGCTTTATATCCCTTCCCTGAACGGCCAGGGCGGCCAGCGTGAACCTCAGCGCGTCGGCGCTGTACTCTTCTATGGTATCTATCGGGTCTATCACGTTTCCCAAAGACTTGCTCATCTTTCTTCCCTGCTCGTCCCGCACAAGAGCGTGCAGATAGACATCTTTGAAAGGGAGCTTGCCTAAAAAGTGTTTCCCCATCATCATCATTCTGGCAACCCAGAAAAAGAGTATGTCAAATCCGGTTATCAGCAGGGAGTTTGGATAGAACTTCTCCAAATCATCCTCGTTCCACTTTATCCCTTTCCCCCACTCTGCGTTACCCCATCCAAGAGTGGAGAAGGGCCAAAGGGCGGAGCTGAACCAGGTATCGAGCACATCAGGGTCTTGATAGATGTTTTGGCTTTTACATTTTGGACACTCGCTCTCCATCTCTTTTTTGCTGGCCCACTCATATCCGCAATCTTTGCAATACCACACGGGAATTCTGTGGCCCCACCAAAGCTGTCTGGAGATACACCAGTCTCTAAGCTCCCTCATCCATGCGTTGTAGTTGTTTAGCCACTGGGGCGGGATAAACCTGGTTTCGCCCTGGTTTGCCGCCTCTATCGCATCTTTTGCAAGCTCTTTTTTCACGAACCACTGCCTGGAGATATATGGCTCCACCACGTTTCCACACCTGTAGCAGTGTCCCACCTGGTGTCTGTGGGGCTCAATCTTTTCAAGGTATCCCTGCTCTTTGAGTCTGTCAACTATCTTCTCTCTGGCCTCAAGCCTCTCCATTCCCTCAAACTCGCCGGCCTGTTCGTTCAAGATACCCTTTTCGTCGAAAATGGTGATAAACTCCAAACCATGCCTTTTGCCTACCTCGTAGTCGTTGGGGTCGTGGGCCGGAGTTACCTTTACGACCCCCGTTCCAAACTCCATATCAACATGCTCGTCGGCTATTACTGGAATTTCTCTGTCTATAAGCGGCAGGCGCACCTTTTTTCCTATAAGCTCTTTGTATCTTTCATCATCCGGATGGACCATTACCGCCGTATCGCCAAAAAATGTCTCAGGCCTTGTGGTTGCCACCACTACATGCCCATCTTCGCCGGATATGGGGTATTTTATATGGTAGAGGGCTCCATCTTTTTCTTCGTATTCGACCTCGATATCACTTAGGGCGCCATCGTGGGTACACCAGTTTACAAGGTAGTTCCCTTTTACGATAAGCCCCTCTTCGTAAAGCCTGACAAACGCCTCTCTTACGGCGTTTTTCAGCCCCTCGTCCATGGTGAAACGCTCTCTGCTCCAAGCGGGGCTTACGCCCAGGATTTTAAGCTGGTTCACTATGGCGTTTCCGCTTTTCTCCTTCCACTCCCAGACCTGTTCCAAAAATCTCTCGCGGCCCAACTCCTCTTTTTTTATCCCTTTTGCCAGAAGCTGTTTTTCTACCACGTTTTGTGTGGCGATTCCCGCGTGGTCGGTTCCCGGCTGCCACAGGGTCTCGTAGCCGTCCATCCTTTTGTAGCGCACGATGATGTCCTGGAGCGTGAAGGTGAGGGCGTGTCCTATGTGAAGCCTGCCCGTTACGTTTGGCGGAGGCATCATAATGGAGAACCTTTTCCCCTCTTTTTGGATATCTTTGTTGCCGTCCAACTCAAAATATCCCCTATCTTCCCAGATTTTGTAGAATTTCTTCTCCACCTCTTTTGGGTTGTAGTGTCTGTTTTGCATTAAAGTTTCCTTAAGAGCCGAAATTTTAGCCAAATTATACCAAAGTGGTAGTAAAATAGCCACCTTTAAAAAGGAGAGCGATGTTAAACAAAGAGCAGCAAGAAGCCGTAAACGCTCCTTTGGGACACAACCTTGTAATCGCCAGTGCGGGGACGGGAAAAACATCCACGATAGTGGCCCGGATAGAGAGGCTCATCGAGAGTGGAACGGACCCAAAAAAGATACTTTTGCTGACCTTTACCAACAAGGCGGCAAGGGAGATGGTCTCAAGGCTTGAGAAAAAGTTCGGCACACTTGATATAGAGGCTGGCACCTTTCACGCCGTCAGTTACAGATGGCTCAAAAAACTCGAGCCGAACTTGACGCTCAAACAGCCAAAAGAGCTGAAACTTCTTTTTAAGACCATATACGACAAAAGGGATTTTGCAAGGGCCGGTTTCGAGACCACCCAATATCAGTCATCCACCCTTTTCGATATGTTTGGCTTTTACCAAAACAGCGAATTTTCTTTGGGTTTTGCCAAATGGGTTGAGAAAAACTATCCCGAACACAGGGAGCTGGCTTCCGTATATGAGGATATAGCGCTTGAGTATGAGGAGCTGAAAAAAAGTTACGGATATCTTAGTTTCAACGACCTGCTTTTGGAGGTGATAAAAAACAGGGAAAAAATAGAGAGATTTACCGAAGTTTTGGTGGACGAATACCAGGACACCAACAACCTTCAGGGACTTTTCCTGGATTCTCTAAATTACGAAAGTCTCTTTTGCGTAGGAGATTACGACCAGAGTATATACGCCTTCAATGGGGCGAATATAGAGATAATCGCCGGTTTTGCGAAAAGATAT
>JAMOUF010000305.1 GCA_027068245.1 Campylobacterales bacterium
TCCGGTTTTCAACTCCATAATATATGGGATTACAAGGGCTTTAAGCAATCTTTTCGCCCTGTTCCTTTTAACCGCTTTGCCAACCTTTTTACTGGCTACAAAGCCCACCCTCTTTTGAGGCCCCTCTTTATAAAAAAGGACGAAAAAGGGAGTATGAAAAACCTTTGAGTTTCTATATATTTTGTCAAACTCCCTTTTGCCCTTTAATGTGGCAACCCCTTTTAAACTGCCAATTTTTTTCTACCTTTGGCGCGTCTGGCGTTTATAACTTTTCTTCCGCTTTTCGTTTTCATTCTGGCTCGAAAACCATGGGTTCTCTTTCTTCTGGTGTTGTGTGGCTGGTAAGTTCTTTTCATAAAGAAATCTCCTTCATAATATTTTGAAGGATAAGTTTACTAAAAAATAGCTTAAAGTGGGATTAGAAGATTTGATTTACGGGGGTTGTAAAGGGCGGGAGGTTAAACCCTCTGCCCGTTTACATATACTACTATCTCGTCGCCTTCCGCGTCGAATTTCACGCTGTCGCCCTCTTTTACCTTCTCTTCGAGTATCAGCTCGGCAAGCCTGTCCTCTACAAGTTCGTAAAGAGCTCTTTTTAGCGGTCTCGCACCATATACCGGATCGAATCCCGCTCTGGCGATAAGCTTTTTGGCACTCTCTGTAAGCTCGACTTTGATGTCCTGCTCTTTAAGTTTTTCTTGAATCTTTTTAAACAAAATGTCGACGATTTTCTCGATCTCTTTTTCACCCAATGGGTTGAATATAACGATATCGTCAAGCCTGTTTAGAAATTCTGGCTTAAAGTATCTTTTTAGCTCGTCTTTGACGGCTTTCTCCCTGTCCTCAGGGTCTTTGAACTCCATTATCTTGTCGCTGGCGATGTTGCTTGTCATAATGATAATGGTGTTTCTAAAATCGACCGTAACGCCTTTGTTGTCAGTCAGCCTTCCGTCGTCAAGCACCTGTAGAAGGATGTTGAATACATCCGGATGGGCCTTTTCTATCTCGTCGAAAAGAATTACGCTGTAAGGCTTTCTTCTGACAGCCTCTGTAAGCTGTCCGCCCTCATCGTATCCAACATATCCCGGAGGTGCACCGACAAGTCTTGAAACCGCGTGTTTCTCCATATATTCGCTCATATCGATTCTAATAAGAGCTTTCTCCGTATCGAACAAAAATCTCGCAAGCGTTTTGGCTGTCTCGGTCTTACCGACACCTGTTGGTCCTAAGAACATAAAGCTTCCTATTGGCCTGTTGGTATCGGATAGGCCCGCTTTGTTTCTTTTAATGGCCCTTGCCACCGCTTTGATCGCCTGGTCCTGTCCGACCACATATTTTCTAAGCTCGTCTTCGATATGAAGAATCTTCTCTTTTTCGCTCTGCAACATCTTGCTTACAGGAATTCCGGTCCACTTGCTGACGATTTTGGCTATCATCTCCTCGTCAACCGCAAGCTTCAACAGCGTTCCTTTTTTCTCAAGCTCCTGCCACTTTTTATTGAGCTCTTCAAGCTCTTTTTCGAGCTGTGGAATCTCGCCATACTCGATTTTCGCCGCTTTTTCGAGATTTCCCTCTCTTTTGGCTTTTTCCGCCTCGGCCTTTAGTTTTTCTATCTTCTCTTTTATCTCGGCGATTTTTTCGAAAATCTCTTTTTCCATCTGGAACTGGGCCTCAAGCTGTCTTTTCTTCTCTTCAAGCTCGGCCAGCTCTTTTTCTATCTCTTTTAGACGCTCTTCGTTCTTCTTGCTCTTCTCCATCAAAAGAGCCTCTTTTTCAACGAGGAGCTGCTGTATCTTTCTTTTTACCATCAACAGCTCAAAAGGCTCGGACTCTATCTGCATTCTAAGTTCCGCGGCAGCCTCGTCTATAAGGTCGATAGCCTTGTCCGGAAGGTATCTGTCGGTGATGTATCTGACACTTAGCTTCACCGCGGCAACGAGTGCGCTGTCTAGGATTTGGACCTTATGGTGCGCCTCTAATCTCTCTCTGATACCCCTTAAAATCTGCAACGCCTCTTCCGGGCTTGGCTCTTCCACTTTTACAGGCTGGAACCTTCTTTGAAGGGCCGCATCTTTTTCAAAGTATTTTCTATACTCTTTAAGCGTGGTAGCACCAATCGTATGCAGCTCGCCCCTTGCAAGTGCGGGCTTCAAGATGTTCGCCGCATCCATACTTCCCTCGCTGGCGCCTGCGCCAACAATCGTGTGAATCTCGTCGATAAAGAGGATTATGTTTCCGGCTTTTTTCACCTCTTCTATAACGGCTTTCAGCCTGTCCTCGAACTCTCCTCTATATTTGGCGCCTGCTACAAGAGCCGTCATATCGAGGGCGATAACTCTTTTGTTTTGAAGGCTCAATGGAACCTCTTTGTTTACGATTCTTTGCGCCAGTCCTTCAACGATGGCCGTTTTACCAACGCCAGGCTCACCTATAAGAATCGGGTTGTTTTTCGTCTTTCTGATAAGAATCTGCATAACCCTGTGAATCTCCTCGTCCCGTCCTATAACCGGGTCAAGCTCTCCCTCTGCCGCCTTTTTGGTAAGGTCGATACCGTATTTTTCAAGTGCGTCGAGGTTCTCGTCGGCAGTCTGGGACTCGATCTTTTTACCGCCTCTTATAGCCTCGAGCGTCTTTTTAAGCTCGAAAAGGTCAACATATTTGCCAAGTATCTCTTTTATTACCGGATGATCCAGATTCGCTTCAAGCCATGTATCAACCGCAAGGTATTTATCACCCAGTTTTACCATAAGGCCTTCGGCTTTTTGCAGGCTCTCAGCCAGGCCTCTGGATATCTTTATGTTCTCTTTGGTTATGGAGCTGACTTTTGGCAGCCTGTCCGCGGCGCTTTTTACCTCAAGCTCCAAAGCCGCCTTGTCTACGCCCAGTTTGTTCAGGGCCTGGTTGAGGATACTGCTGCTGTCTGTCAGCAGGGCCCAAAGCATATGGACCACATCCACTTCCGGGTTTTTGTTGTGTAAAGCCAGACTCACCGCACTGTCGATGGTTTCGGTCATCTTGTGCGTGAGTTTTTCAAATATATTACTCATTTCGCTCTCCTTTTTAATTTTAGTTTAAGAAATTATATAATTTAAGCCGGATAATGTCAAGTTAGTTGACACCGGCTTAAGTTAAGTTTAAACTTTCTTAAACTCCTGGAGTTAATATAACAAAAATGAGCTTAAAATTTTGGGACTTTTGTTGCATTGGGATGTTTAGCCAAATTTTAGTATACTTTTTCTATAATATCATTAAAATTTATAAACTTTAAGGATCAAGATGAAAATTAAACCATTTTATATCGGTGTGGCCGCCGCCATAGCCGTCACAACCACCATTTTCGCAAAGACAAGCGTCGAGGAGAACATCACAAAAAAGATAGAGGCGATTTCTAAATTTACCAAAGTGGTAAATACGGTAGAGACTTACTACGTCGATCCTTTGACTATAGAGGAGATCATAACCAAAGCCCTAAAGGGCCTGCTTAGCAACCTGGACGCCCACTCGGCGTATCTGGATAAAAAACACTACAAAGAGCTTCAGATACAGACATCAGGAGAGTTTGGAGGACTTGGCATTACCGTTGGGATGAGAGATGGCGCTCTTACCGTCATAGCACCGCTGGAAGGGACGCCTGCGGACAAGGCCGGATTGAAACCCGGGGATATAATCCTAAAAATCAACGACAAATCAACCCTGGATATGACGCTTGACGAGGCGGTATCCCTGATGAGGGGCAAGCCTGGAACCAAGATAAAACTCACCATATACAGAAAAGGCGTTCCAAAGCCATTCGTGGTGGAGATTACAAGGGCTATCATAAAAGTAGACTCGGTTTATGCGAAACATATACTAAAGCCCGATATCCTGTACCTTAGAATCACCAATTTCGACAAAAAAGTGGTTGACGAGGTGAAAAAGATTCTTAGAAAAAACCCAAAGACCAAGGGTATCGTCATAGACCTTAGAAACAATCCCGGAGGACTTTTGAGCCAGGCCGTGGGCCTTTCGGACCTCTTTATAGAAAAAGGGGTCATTGTAAGCCAGAAGGGGCGTATCAAATCGGAGAACAGAACATATTACGCACATAAAAGCGGCACTATAAAAGATATCCCTCTGGTTGTTTTGGTAAACGGCGGAAGCGCCAGCGCCAGCGAAATCGTAAGCGGCGCCCTGCAAGACCATCACAGGGCGGTGATAGTGGGTGAGAAGACCTTTGGAAAAGGGAGCGTCCAGGTGATACTTCCTATCGGAAAAGATGAGGCGATAAAGCTTACCATCGCCAGATACTACCTGCCAAGCGGCAGAACCATACAGGCAAAAGGGATAACCCCAGACATCATAGCCTATCCTGGAAAGGTGGAGAAAAAAGAGGACGCCTTCGCCATAAAAGAGGCGGAGCTGAAGGCCCACCTAAAGAGCGAGCTGGAGAAAATCGACTCCAACGCCACAAAAAAAGAGGATAAAAAAGAGGATAAAAACCTCATAGACGAGGAGAAACTCTACAACGACGCACAGCTCAAAGAGGCGTATGACGTATTGAAAGCTTTAATAATCACAAAGGAGAGGAATTGAGAAAAAAGGAACTTCTGTATGAGGGAAAAGCCAAAAGAATCTGGAAAACCGATGATGAAAACCTTTTGATAGCCGAGTTCAAAGACGACCTTACGGCCTTTGATGCCCAGAAAAAAAGCGAGGCAAAAGGCAAGGGAGCCCTCAACTGCCAAATAAGCGCAAACCTTTTCAAACTGCTCGAGGAAAATGGAATTCCCACGCACTTCGTAGAGTGCATAAGCGAAAACGAGATGGTGGTGAAAAAAGCCGATATGATTATGATAGAGGTCGTAGTCAGAAACATCGCCACGGGCTCTTTGACAAAGAGGCTGGGAATTCCAGACGGCACGAAGCTTCCTTTTGCTTTGGTGGAGTTCTACTATAAAAACGACGAGCTTCACGACCCGCTTATAAACGACGAGCACGCCCTTATACTCAATCTGGCCCAAAGCGAGAGCGAGCTGGAGGAGCTAAAGAGGCTGGGTCGGGAGATAAACGTGATTTTAAAGAGCTTTTTCGACAAGGCCAATCTGAATCTAGTGGATTTCAAGGTGGAGTTTGGCCGGGATAAAGATGGTAAAATAGTATTAGCCGATGAGATAAGTCCGGACAGCTGCCGTTTTTGGGATAAAAGTAGCGGCCAAAAACTTGACAAAGACCTTTTCAGACACGACCTTGGGGATATCAAGGTGGCTTATGAAGAGGTGCTTAGAAGAATTACAGAAGTTATGGGGGTCTAAATGAAAGCTGTTGTAAACATATATCTTAAAGAGGGGGTCCTGGACCCTCAGGGAAAGGCGGTACATCACGCGCTGCACTCTTTGGGATTTAGAAACACCGAGGATGTCAGGGTTGGAAAACAGATTGTGCTGAACCTTAAAGGTGAGATGGACGAGAAGGAGGCCAGAAAAGAGGTGGAGGATATGTGCGAAAAGCTTCTGGCCAACACCGTCATAGAAGACTATACGATAGAGATAGTAAAATGAATG
>JAMOUF010000306.1 GCA_027068245.1 Campylobacterales bacterium
AGAGGATTTTATATTTTTCGACGAGGGTAAAGAGGCCGATTTGGTGATGGACTATATGCTTGAGACAAACACTTTGAAAGAGACGCATCTTTTTTTCAACCGGCACCATAAATTCATATCCAAAGGAGAGAGAGGGATATTACCCCAAAACCTTTTGTGCGATAAAACCGTTTTTTATAAAAACTACCTCCTACATAACGGTATTTTGGATATTCAGGAGCGTTTTGGGGAGGTTTTGGCCTCCAGCGTCGTTACATTCGAGGAGGATGTGGCCGAACACCCGATTGTGGTAAAAAAAGATGCCGCCGCCGCGGCGCTAAGAGCTGTCATGAGGGAGCATGGGATAAAAGAGAATGCACTGGGACTTTATTTTGGAGATGAGAAGAGGGTCTATTATATAAAAGAGGATGAGGAGAAAACGATATTCGAGTTTGGGGATATAAAACCCAATCTTTTAAAGAGGATGGAAAATTTAAGAGAAGGCTCTTTTAAGCTTGTAAAAAAGTATACCCACGCATATGGTGACGGTTTTGAAAAGAGCGGAGATTTTTGGAAGATATGTGCGGCTTTGACGGGCCAAAACGGAGGATTTGAGAGACTTAATAGTCTGGCGATGGGCTTTGGCGGCAAAGGCGGGGTAAGCGTGGACTGCAAAATTGTTGAAAACAGATTCGATTACGAGAGTTTTTTCGCCTCGCTTATGAGTTACCGGCTGGCCGGCGTAGATAGTGTTTTACTCGCTTACTCCATCTTTGAATCCCTTGGAGAGTTTCTATCCGGCTCCATCAAAGAAGTGGGTTTGAAAACGGGAGTAACGGAGTTTTTGATAGCTGGGCCCTATATCGCAAACAGCGCGTTTTTCAGCAGGTTCGTAAAAAACCTTCCAATGGTCAAAACCAACAAATCCCTTCCGGTTGACGGGTTGAATACACTTTTGGGCGTATAAAAGGAGGCGGTATAAGAAAGATAATTTTCAAAGGAGTTGTGCAAGGGGTTGGATTTAGACCGGCTGTATACCAGCTGGCAAAAAGACTTGGCCTAAGAGGGTATGTAAGAAATATGTCAGAGGGTGTGGAGGTAGTGATAGAGGGGGAAAGGGCGGGTGAGTTCAAAGAGATGTTTTTAAAGAACCTTCCCCCTTTGGCCAGGGTGGATTTTGTGAAAGAGGAGGAGATAGATACTCAAAGATTTGAAGATTTTACGATTATAAAGAGCGAGGGTGGCAAAAAAGAGACCTTCCTCTCCCCCGATATATCAATATGCGATGATTGTCTTAAGGATTTGTTCGACCCTGCCAACAGACGCTATCTCTATCCTTTGATAAACTGCACCAACTGCGGTCCAAGATATACCATCATAAAAGAGCTGCCCTA
>JAMOUF010000307.1 GCA_027068245.1 Campylobacterales bacterium
TTGGTGGTAGGCGCCGAGGCGGCCATATGTCCCATAGGCATAGGTGGGTTTGCCGCGATGAAAGCTCTCTCCACATACAACGAGGAGCCAAAAAAAGCCTCAAGGCCCTTTGATGCCAAAAGAAACGGTTTCGTTATGGGAGAGGGGGCCGGAGCTTTGATACTGGAGGAGTATGAGAGCGCTAAAAAAAGAGGGGCCAGGATATATGCCGAAATCATAGGTTTTGGCGAGAGCGGCGACGCCAACCACATAACCACCCCGGCTCCTGAAGGCGAGGGAGCCTACAGAGCCATGAGGGCCGCTTTGGATATGGCCAAAACGGATAAAGTGGACTATATCAACGCCCATGGCACCAGCACCAAATACAACGACTGGTATGAGACGCTGGCCATAAAAAAACTTTTCGGCTCCAAAGAGAACTGCCCGCCGGTCAGTTCCACAAAGGGCCAGACGGCACACTGCTTAGGAGCTGCCGGAGCCATAGAGGCGGTTATAACGCTGATGGCTATGAGGGATGGGGTTTTGCCTCCTACCATAAACTACGAATATCCAGACCCCGACTGCGACCTTGACTATGTGCCAAACCAGGCCAGAAAAGCCGACATAGAGGTGGCTATGAGTAACTCTTTCGGATTTGGCGGCACGAACGGCGTGGTAGTTTTCAAGAAGGTTTGATGTGGCAAGCTATTTAGAGTTCGAGCAGAAAATCAAAGATATAGAGAGCGAGCTGGAGGCGGCGAAGGCCAGAGGCGACGAGGCTGCCATAGAGATACTGAAAAAAGAGCTCGACAAAGAGGTTCAAAAGACATACAAAAATTTGGGAGACTATCAAAAGCTCCAGCTCGCCAGGCATCCGGACAGGCCGTATGCCCTCGATTATGTCAGGGCTTTGATGAAGGATGCGGTGGAGATTCATGGTGACAGATGTTTTCGCGACGACCCGGCTATTGTTTGCTATATGGGTCACATAGGCGGCCAAAAGACCATGCTAATAGGCGAGCAAAAGGGGAGGGGCACCAAAAACAAGCTCAAAAGAAACTTCGGTATGCCCCATCCGGAAGGGTATAGAAAGGCTTTGCGGGTGGCAAAGCTTGCGGAGAAGTTCGATATACCCGTTTTGATGCTTATAGACACTCCAGGAGCCTATCCGGGAATTGGTGCGGAGGAGAGGGGTCAAAGCGAGGCGATCGCCAGAAACCTCTTTGAGTTTAGCACCCTTAAAGTGCCTACCGTATCCATAGTTATAGGAGAAGGTGGCAGCGGCGGGGCGCTGGCTATCGGCGTGGCGGACAAGCTGGCTATGATGCGATACTCCGTCTTTAGCGTCATATCCCCGGAAGGGTGTGCGGCGATACTTTGGAACGACCCATCC
>JAMOUF010000308.1 GCA_027068245.1 Campylobacterales bacterium
CTCCCGTGGGAAATCGTCAATTTTCGGGTCTTTGTTGGTGCCGTCTATCATGATAAAAGGCTCAAGCCTCACATCTCTTTTGGCGTCGATGTTGTTGGTGACGCGCCATATAAGCATATATGGATTGTCCAAGTCGTCGAACTCGTTTACCGCAACGAAGATTTTCATATGTTTTTTTAAAGGTTCGAGTTTGTCAAAGAGGTTTTGCACGCTCTTTCTCTTTCTGTATGCCGCAACCACTACCGGGTTTTTGGAATCTTTTTCATATTGTCTAATATCAACTATATCTTCATCAATATTTTGAAGCATTTTCAAAAGCTCCTCATCCCCGAGCATCTCCTCAACTCCCTCTTCCACCACTTGAGCCGTGGCGTCGACTCCAAGCTTTCCGCCTTCAAACTGTTTTGGGCTGGCATGGTCCAGGTGGTCCACCACGCCTTCGCTTATAAGCACCCTATCTGGACTTACCCTATCTAAAATGTGCCGCGCGATGTTTTTGTAGTCGGTAAGCTTTGGAGCGTCACTGCCTGTAAAGATGGCGTGCTTTACAAAGCTCATCTGCCCCACTCCCCAAAAGGCGTGCATGAACTGTTTGGCGTGAGCCGGATATCTTACCTCCATTTGGGCTAAAATCAGATTGTGAAAGACTCCGTTTTCCGGCATATGGTAGTCTATCAGGTCGCTGGCCGTGGTCTTTAGTAGTGGCAGGAATATACGCTCCGTCCCCCAGCCCATATATTTATCCTCCAACGGAGGTTTGCCAACCACCGTAGCGGTGAAGACGGGGTCTTTTTTGGCGGTGATTTTCGTAACCTCCATCACGGGAAAAGGCTCTGGCAGCGTGTAGTATCCGGTATGGTCGCCAAAGGGGCCCTCTATCTCCATATCGTTTGGGTCCACATACCCCTCTATCACGAAATCCACGTCTTTTGGAATGTAGATGTCGTTTGTTAAAGACTTTATTAGATTTGGATTTTTCCCTCTTATAAAGCCGTATAGCAAAAGCTCGAAAACTTTTGGCGGCAGCGGTGCCTGGCCGCACCAGATATAGAGCGGGTCGCCGCCGATTGCCACGGTAACGGGCATCTTTTTACCGGCTCTTTTGTAATCATTAAAGAAGTGGGCTCCATCTTTGTGTATCTGCCAGTGCATTCCCAAACGGTTTTTGGAATATTTTTGCAATCTATACATCCCGACATTCTGCGTAGTTCCCCCAAGCTCTTTCGTATAGACCTGTCCGGTGGTTATAAACTTACCTCCATCTTTTTCCCAGGTCTTTAAAATCGGCAGCTCATCGAGGCTTTCTATCTCAATCTCTTGACACTCCCCTTTTGTATCGAGCCTTTTTGGAAAGACGTTTTTGAGTTT
>JAMOUF010000309.1 GCA_027068245.1 Campylobacterales bacterium
TAAGCGGTATAAAGACTATGGTAAAAGCGGACACCAAGATAGAAGAGGTCATGGCCGCATCCATTTTGGCAAAAGTTTTCAGAGACCATCTTATGTGCGACTATGCCAGACTATATCCGGAATATAATTTTTGCCGCCACAAAGGGTATGGAACGAAAGAGCATATAGAGATGATAAAAAGATACGGGTTATCTCCCATTCACAGAGAGAGCTTCAGGCCTAAAGCCCTTTTGAAAACCCTTTTTTGATACGGTTTTGGCGGTAGTAGTGGTAAAAGACGGCCGCCACCATTACCATAACCGCCCCCAGGATATAGTGGGTATACTCTTTTATCAAAGCCTCGTTTTCACCTATGAAATACCCCAGTGCCAGCAGCACGGCACACCAGATACCGGCTCCCAAAAACGTATAGAAGGCAAAGGCGGCAAGCCTCATACGCCCGATTCCCGCAGGCAGGGAAATATACTGTCTGATTCCTGGCACCAGCCGCCCCCAGAATGTGCTGGGATGCCCATACTTTTCAAAAAAACCCTCTATTTTTTCCAAACTCCCCTCTTTCAAAAAGAGATACCTGCCATACTTTTGCAAAAAGGGGCGGCCGAGCCTGTGCCCCAGGTAGTAGTTGAAAAGCGCTCCGGCCAAAGAGCCCAGGGTTCCAGCCAGCCAGGCCAAAAAGAGATTCATCTCACCCTTGCTCGCCAGATATCCAGCTGGTATCATCGCAACCTCGCTTGGAAAAGGGAAAAAGGAGCTCTCCAAAAACATCATTATAAATATACCCGCATACCCCAGCTGACCCACCAGCTCAACGACAAAGGAGACTATCTCACCCATATACCCTCTTTAAATTTTCCAATTTTGAAGTGGCGTTCAAAAGGAGCATATCGGCCAGCACCAGAGCCATCATGGCCTCGGCCACCACGCTTCCCCTGGCCGCTACGAAAGGGTCGTGGCGCCCCTTTAGGGATACTTCCACCTCATCGCCGTTTACATCTATGCTGTTTTGCTTTTGAAAGATGGAGGGGGTTGGCTTGAACCAAAGCTTTACCACTATATCCTCACCATTGGAGATACCGCCCAAAATCCCCCCTGCGTTGTTGCTTAAAAAACCCTCTTTGGATATCTGGTCGTTGTTCTGGCTCCCTTTTATCCTCGCAGCCTCCACACCCAGGCCGATTTCTACGGCTTTGGCGGCGTTTATACTCATCATCGCCGCAGCCAGCACCGCATCCAGCTTATGGTATATCGGCTCTCCAAGCCCGACGGGCACGCCCACAGCCCTCACCAATACGGCGCCTCCTACGCTGTCATGGGCCTCTTTGGCTTTCAACACGGCCTCTTTCTGTTTCGCTTCAACCTCCCTGTCAAGCGCGAAGATCTCGCTCTCTTTGGCGTACTCAAAATCGAAATTTTTCCCTTCTATCCCGGCCACCTCGCATACCCCGGCCTCTATGTGGATACCAAACTCCCTTAAAAGCAGTTTCGCTACGGCCCCAGCCGCAACCCTCGCCGCGGTCTCCCTGGCGCTGCTGCGTCCGCCGCCTCTGTAATCTCTGATGCCGTATTTGTTAAAATATGTAAAATCCGCGTGTCCGGGACGGAATATATCTTTAATGTTGGAGTAGTCCCTGCTTTTTTGGTCTTTGTTGTAAATTACCATAGCTATGGGAGTGCCAGTGGAGAGACCCTCGAACACTCCGCTTAGTATCTCCACCTCATCACTCTCTTTTCTGGCCGTGGCATACCGGTTTTGGCCGGGCTTTCTTCTGTCAAGCTCATCTTGTATGAATTTTTCATCTATCGCCAAACCGGCCGGAACCCCGTCCAAAACGCAGCCTATCGCCTTGCCGTGGGATTCGCCGAATGTGGTGAATCTGAACCTCTCGCCAAAGCTATTCATCACCCGCCTTTAAAATCTTCAAAGCCCTCTTTGCCGCCTCTTGCTGAGCCGCCTTCTTGCTCTTTCCATTGGCCGTGGATATGGTTTTACCATGCAGCGTAACGGCCACCTCGAACTCCTTTTTGTGGTCCGGACCGCTGGAGTTTAGGAGCTTGTATTCGGGCGTAACCCCGTATTTTGCCTGGGTAAGCTCCTGAAGGGCCGTTTTGTAGTCTTTAAACAAAGAGTCCAAATCTATTTTGGGATAGGTCTTTTCCAAAAGATTCAGCGCGATATCTCTGACCCTCTCAAGCCCGTCTTCGAGATATATTGCCCCCATCACCGCCTCGAAAGCGTTGGAGAGCAGCGAAGGTTTGTTCCTGCCCTGATTATTCTCTTCGGCCTGGGATATGAAGATATACTTTCCGATATCTATCTTGTCCGCAAGTTTGGCAAACCCCTCCTCGTTCACCAAAGAGGCCCTGAGCTTGGAAAGCTCACCCTCGTTGGCCTTGGGAAACTTCTTGTAAAGATACTCCCCTACTATCAAATCCAGCACGGCATCGCCCAAAAACTCAAGCCGCTCGTTATTTACCGGGCTTTTGAAACTCTTATGGGTCAGCGCCTCTTTCAGCAGGTTTTTATCCTTGAAGGTATATCCCAGCTTCTTCTCAAACTCTTTTAACATTTTTCCTCCTATGAGGAGTGGTGAGTAAAGTTAGACAACTTCACCCATCACTCTTCGCTTTTAAAGCCATCTGCTTTGCAATTTTATCACATATTTCGTTCTCTTTGTGTCCGCTGTGCCCCCTGACCCAGAAAGCCTCTATTTTGTGGGGTTTGCTAACCTCCAAAAACTCCTTCCAAAGCTGGGGGTTTTTCACCCCTTTGAAATCTTTGCCAACCCATTTGCCAAGCCACTCGTTGATTCCCTTTACCACATAGCTCGAATCGCTTATAATCTCCACATGGCACGGTTCTTTCAAAGCCTTCAGCCCCTCTATGACCCCTTTTAGCTCCATCTGGTTGTTGGTAGCCTCCTTCTGGTTTCCTTTTATGATTTTCTCTTTCGAGTTGTATCTCAAAATGGCGCAGTATCCCCCGGGCCCTGGATTTCCCAGGCTCGAGCCGTCGCTAAACAGAAAAACCTTCTTCAACACTTCTCCTTTTCGTAATAAGCATATTTACCTTCATTCCATCTATCCCGTAACAGGCGGGACATCTTGGAAAGTAAAAGGGAAAGACCTTTTTACAGCCTTTGCATATATATTCAAACTCCAAATCGGCGTTTTTGTAGTTTATAAGCAGGTCAAACTCGAAAAGAGAGCTCTTCTTTGCCAAACTCACATACCCTTTTGCGCTGTATAGCTCTTTTAGCAGGGGCAGATGGGTCTTTATCTCATCTTTTCTCAGATTCCACAATATATCCACTATCTCCAGCACCAACCCCTCCTCCACCTTTTTCCAGGCCGCCTCGCTGTCAAGCCGAAAAAGCGCCTCCAGCTGCAGCCGGCTGGCCCCAAGCCTCTTTAGCTCCTTTACATCCCCTCTTTTTATGGCAAGCCTGGTTTGGAGGTAGTTTTTAAGATGGCTTACATCCTTTAGCACTCCCAAAGAGTCAGCCACCTCCAAAGCACCTTTGAAATCCTCCAGCTTTTCATATATGATAATAAGTTTTTCCAAAGCCTCGCTGTCTCTTGGGGTGTATTTCAACACCTCCTCGTATACCCCCTTGCTTCTTTGCAAAAAACCGGCCTTCAAATATACGTCGGCCACCTTTTTGAGTATGAGGAGGTCTTTTTTCCCTCTGCCCTGGCGCATCTTCAGCAGCAAAGATATAGCCTTCTCATACTCCCCTTTGCGGGTGTAGATATCGGCCAAAAACAAAGAGGCCTCGTCGGGGCTGTTCAACATCTTCGAGAGTTTTTTGTCACTGTTGGCCTCGAACCTTTTCAAAAAGCCCTCTATGCTCTCCTCGCTTTTGCCGCTTTTATACACCGTCCACCAGTAGCTGAAAAAAGAGATGATAAAAATAAGCGCAAAAAATATCAAAAGCCCAAAAAGAGGGTCTCTGTATCCGGCAAAAAACTCTCCCACCAACTCTCCTTTATAATTGTCAAATTATACACTATAATACCCCTTATGATAGAGAAAAACTCCATTGAGCAGCTAAAAAACAGCATAGACATAGTAGATGTTATCGGCAACTATATAGAGCTAAAAAAGAGCGGCGGCAACTTCAAGGCTTTGTGCCCCTTCCACGACGAGGACACCCCAAGTTTCGTGGTAAGCCCCGCAAAACAGATGTATCACTGCTTTGGATGCGGGGCCGGAGGAGACGCTATAAAGTTTCTTATGGATTACGAAAAACTCAGCTACCCCGAAGCGATAGAGAAACTGGCTTCAATGTATAACTTTACTCTGAACTACTCCGCCAAAAAAGAGCCCTCCCAAAACCTTTTCAAGGCTTTGCAAAGTATAAACGAGCTGTATAAAAAGGAGCTTTTTTCCAACAAGGAGGCTTTGGACTATCTTAAAAACAGAGGTGTAAGCCTGGCGAGTATCGAGAAGTTCGAGATAGGCTACGCCCCCCAGGGACAAAAACAGATAGATTTTTTAAAAAGCCGATACATCCCCATCCAGGAGGCGATAGATGCGGGGATTTTGGCAAAGGAGCACTCCCTCTACGCCAGGATGCACCAAAGAATAACCTTTCCCATCTACTCCCCCACGGACAAGCTGGTGGGATTTGGCGGCAGGACCATTACCGACCATCCGGCAAAATACCTCAACACCCCCCAGACGAAACTTTTCAACAAATCCAAGCTGCTGTATGGATACCATCTGGCAAAACAGAGTATCTACAAAGAGAAGAAAATCATCGTCTGCGAGGGTTATCTGGATGTGGTGATGCTGCACCAGGCGGGATTTACAAACGCGGTAGCCACCCTTGGAACGGCCCTGACCCCGTTTCACCTGCCTCTTCTAAGGCGTGGGGAGCCGGAAGTGGTTTTGGCATACGACGGGGACAAAGCCGGTATCGCCGCAGCCGTAAAAGCCTCCAAACTCCTCGCACTTAGCGATATGGAAGGAGGAGTGGTGATAATAGAGGGCGGAGCCGACCCGGCCGATTTGGTAAAAGAGGGGCAGACGGCCAGGCTTGGGGAGATGTTTCAAAACCCAAAACCCTTCGCCGAGTTCGTGTTACAGGAGATTGTGAAAAAATACAACGTCAAAAGCCCAAAAGAGAAACAAAAGGCCATGTTCGAGGCGGTGGAGTTTCTACGCTCTCTTCCGGATATCTTGCAAGAAGAGTACAGACACTACCTTGCCGCTTTGCTGGAGATTTTACCATCAAAAATTCCCCTGAAGGCACGAAAAGAGAGAGCCGATATCGAGATAGAGACAAAAGATACCAAGGAGCTCTCCTTGATAAAAACCGTTCTGCTCTACCCCGAAACGCTGGACGAGGTGCTCGACATCATAGATATGAGCCACTTCATCTACCACCGGGAGGAGTTTCAAAAGGCGGTGGAGGGAAAGGTTGACGACCCGAAAATCAGAGAGATTTTGATGGATGAGGATATCATCGCATTTGACAAAGAGGATTTAAGAGGAGAGCTTTTGACCTTTTTG
>JAMOUF010000310.1 GCA_027068245.1 Campylobacterales bacterium
GGCAAAAACCCATCTTTGGAGTGTTTTATAAACTCCCTGATTTCGCGCCTGGTGGAAAAAACTTTAAGCCTCATACGGTTTTGCTGAAAACCTTCTTGGACTCTTTATGCTTTTTCATATACGCATCAAATGGCATGGCTATGTTTCTAATAAGCAGCGTTCCGGTCTCGCTTACGGTGATTTTATCCCCATCGATGGTTACAAGGCCCTCTTTTTCGAACTCCTCCAGCTCTTTTAGAGCATCTTTGAAATACTCTTTGAAATCGATTCCAAACTCGCTTTCTATACGCTTTATATCGAGCCCGAAATTTGCCATAAGCTCCATTATCACCGCTTTTCTTATCTTGTCGTCCCGGCTCAGCTCGACGCCTCTCCAAAAAGGGAGTTTTCCGTTATCTATCGCCTCCTCATACTCACTCATCTCTTTGAAGTTCTGGGCGTAATAGTCCTCGCCTTCGCCGATACTTGTAAGTCCTATTCCAATCAAATCGGCCCCGCCTTTGGTGGTGTATCCCTGGAAGTTTCTGTGAAGCTCGCCTTTTTCAATCGCTCCAAAAAGCTCGTCCTCGGGTTTTGCGAAGTGGTCCATACCTATCATCTTGTATCCGTTGGCGGTAAAAAAGTCAATGGTATGCTTTAATATCTGCAGCTTCACATCGGGCGTTGGAAGGGTTGTCTCATCAATCTTTCTCATAGTCTTTTTCAGCCAGGGAACATGGGCGTAGTTAAATACCGCCAGTCTGTCCGGATCAAGTCTCAGCGTCATATCCAGCGTCTTTTCAAAGCTCTCGAAGCTTTGGTATGGAAGGCCGTAAATAAGGTCGATATTTACGCTTTTCATACCAAACTCCCTGGCTAAATCCACAGCCTTTTTGGTCTCTTCAAAACTTTGAATCCTGTGAACCGCCTGCTGCACTTTTGGCTCAAAGTCCTGCACTCCGAAACTGACCCTGTTAAATCCCCCCTTTGCCAGCACCTCCATCTGCTCTTTCGTTAAAAACCTCGGGTCTATCTCACAGCTAACCTCGGCATCGGCAGTGAAATTTGGAAAGACCTCTTTGATGGCCTCTATTATCTCCTCAAGCTGGGAGGCAGAAAAAAAGGTGGGCGTTCCGCCTCCAAAATGGAGCTGTATAACCTCTCTTTTGGTATTTAAAACCTCTTTCAAAATATCGAGCTCTCTTTTTAGGTAGTCGATGTAGCGAACCTTTTTGTCATCTTTGGAGGTAAAGACCACGTTGCATCCGCAAAAGTAGCAGGCACTCCTGCAAAAGGGCAGGTGAAAATATAAAGAGAGCGGCGAGGAGTCTTTTTGGCTCTTTAGTTTCTGGATATATCTGTCATAGGTGAAATCCTCTCCAAACTCGATAGCCGTTGGATAGCTGGTATAGCGTGGGCCCGGTTTGGAGTATTTTACGAATTTTTCAAAGTCTATCATTTGGCGCCGCCTTCTGGAAACGAGTAGTTTTTAAGGTTCAAAAAGAGGTTGGGATGATTTCTTTTAATCTCGTTAACCAGCTTTTTTATGTCGATATCGAGCACATTTTTGTTTTTGGAGTCCGCAACCCGCTTTTGAATCTCGCTCATCGCCACTACCCATACGTCGTTGAAATCCACGGGAAGGTTCTCCAAAATCGCTTTTTCCAGTTTGAGGTTGAAGTTCTCATATTTGGCCTCGTTCAGCGATTTTATCAAAGAGAGAATGGACTCGATGGAGGAGAGCACGAATACCCTGTCTTTGTCGTCGATGACGAACCAGGGGGCGTTGTTCTCCCAACTGCCCTGTATCAGCTCCAAAACCTTCTTGTTTGGCTCATCCGCGTCACTCATTTTCACAATCGTCACACCGGCGGGATTTTCGATACCCAGCTCGGTTGCCATCTTATTTATCTCGCTCAGCAAGTTCTTTCCGGTTACTTTTACGGGTTCCACTACTCTCTCCTTTTCCCATCAAGCCAGACCATAATCCCTTTTTGGGCGTGCAGCCTGTTTTCAGCCTCGTCAAATATCTCGTTTGCGTGCTCCTCGAACACCTCTTCGCTCACCTCATACCCCCTGTATGCGGGCAGGCAGTGCAAAAATATGGCGTCCTCTTTTGCCAGGCCCATCAACTCCTTATCCACCATAAACCCTTCAAAATCTTTTAGCCTTTTCTCTTTCTCCTCCTCCTGGCCCATGCTTATCCAGGTATCGGTGGTAACCACGTCGGCCCCTTTTACCGCCTCTTTTGGCTCATGCAAAAGCTCGATTTTCGCACCGCTTCGTTTTGCGAACTCCAACGCCTCATTGAAGATATCTCTATCTGGCTCATACCCCTTTGGGGTAGCTACTCTTAGCGTAAATCCAAGTTTACTCGCAAGCATCAACCACGAATGGGCCATATTGTTCCCGTCGCCAATATAGGCCACCACCGGGTTGTTGGCTTTGCCGTATTCTATCATAGTCAGATAGTCGGCCATAAGCTGCACCGGGTGATACTCGTTCGTCAAACCGTTTATGACTGGAACATCGCTGTAAGCCGCAAACTCCTCGAGCTTCTTTTGCTCGTAGGTTCTAATCATTACCATATCGCACATCCGGCCAATTACCCTGGCCGTATCCTTCATAGGCTCGCCACGGCCAAGCTGAATGTCGTTTTTGCTTAAAAAAAGTCCGACTCCCCCCAGCTGATATATGCCAACCTCGAAGCTGACTCTGGTTCTGGTGGAGCTTTTTTCAAAAATCATAGCCAGTGTCTGATTTTGCAAATAGGGTATAAACTCTCGGTTTTTAGTCTCTTTTTTTATCTTTTTAGCCAAATCGATAATTTCTAAAATTTCATCTTTCGTATAATCTTTTAGAGTTAAAAAGTGTCTCAAACTCTGTCCTTTATTTAATGTAAAGAGGTATTATACTAAAAGTTTCGCGGCCTCTTTCGCGTGATAGGTAATGATAATATCGGCTCCAGCCCTCTTAAATCCAATCAGCGTCTCCATCATCACCCTGTCATAATCCAGCACACCCGCCCTGGCGGCCATTTTCAGCATTGAATACTCCCCACTTACGTTATAGACGGCCAGAGGCAGCTTCGTAGCCTCTTTGATATCTCTGACGATATCAAGATATGCCAGGGCGGGCTTTACCATCAGTATGTCCGCCCCTTCCGCCTCGTCCTCCAGACTCTCCAACAGAGCCTCCCTTCTGTTTGCCGGGTCCATCTGATAGCTTCTTCTATCCCCAAAACTTGGAGCAGATTCGGCCACGTCCCTAAAAGGGCCGTAATAGGCGCTTGCGAACTTGGTGGAGTAGCTCATGATGGGAATATGGCTGTATCCGGCGCCATCCAGGGCTTTTCTGATGGCCTCTATCATACCGTCCATCATTCCGCTTGGAGCTATCAGGTCGCTTCCTGCTATCGCGTGCACCACCGCCTGCTTGCCTAAAATATCCAAAGTGGCGTCGTTATCCACCGTCTGAAGTTTTGGGTTTACGATACCGCAGTGGCCATGGTCGGTATATTCGCAAAAACAAAGATCGGTGGCAAAAAGCATATCCGGATGGGCTCTTTTAAGCTCCCTTAAAGCCCTGGCTATGATTCCCTCCTCACACAAAGCCTCGCTTCCCACGCTGTCTTTTACATCCGGAATGCCAAAGAGTATGACCGCTTTTATGCCAAGGCTTTTTAGCTCCTCACACTCACGCACAGCCTCGTCGATACTCATCTGATATACCCCGGGCATCGAGGCCACCTCTTTTTTGATACCCTCTCCGCTTCTTATAAAAAGGGGATATATAAAATCATCCACCCTCAAATGGGTCTCCTGCACCAAATCCCTGAGAACCGGATGGAGTCTTAATCTTCTAAATCTTTTAAACATAAACAGCCCTTATGCTATAATTTATTTAAATTTTACCAAAAGAAAGGGAAAATGGAGATAAAAGTCAGCGAGGTAGCCAATCTTCCCACAAAATATGGCGATTTTAAAATCCAGTGCTTTCAAGAGGGCTGTAAAGAGCATCTGGCAATTTTTACGGAGCCACTTGGCGATATTCCCACCATAAGAGTCCATTCAGAGTGCCTTACCGGTGACGCTCTTGGCAGTCTAAAGTGCGACTGCGGCGAGCAGCTGGCTTTTGCTTTGAAATATATCGCAAAAGAGGGAGGGATGGTAATCTACCTAAGACAGGAGGGCAGAAATATCGGACTTTTAAACAAAGTCAACGCTTATGCCCTCCAGGACAGAGGGTTTGATACGATAGAGGCCAACCACCAGCTGGGCTTTGGTGCCGATGAGAGAAGTTACGAGATGGTGGAGTTTATTTTGGATTTTTACAATATCAAAAAAATCAACCTTCTTACCAACAACCCCAAAAAGATGGAGAGCCTAAAAGATGTGGAAATCATCAAAAGAGTTCCCATAAAGATAGAGCCAAACCCACACAACAAAGAGTATCTGGATATAAAGAAAAAAAAGATGGGGCATCTGCTGTGAAAGATAAACTTGATATTTTTACCCAAAAACTGCTGGAGTGGAACAAAGTCCACAATCTAACAGGGGCCAAAACAAAAGAGGATGTAAAAAAGAACATAGATGACTCGCTAAAGGGACTCAAATATCTAAAAGGAGAGTATGCAAACGCCCTTGACATCGGCACTGGAGCCGGTTTTCCGGGACTTATTCTTGCGATTGCTAACCCTAAGACCAGATGGACCCTTGTAGAACCCAGGAAAAAAAGAGCAAGCTTTTTAAACTACATAAAATCCCTGCTGGACCTGGATAACGTTGAGGTTGTGATGAAAAGGGTGGAGGATATGGAGCCAAAAAAGTATGATTTGATAACCTCCCGCGCGGTTATGAAAACCAAAGACCTGGTGGATATGGCCTCGGATTTCATCTATCCGGATACGACGCTGCTCTTTTACAAAGGAAGTGAGCTTGACAGGGAGCTTGAGGGATTTGAAAATTACCGGGTTCATACCGATGGCAATAGAAGATATCTGATATTAAAGGGAGAGGATGTTGTTTAAAATTTTACTCTTGGCAGCCGTAATAGGCGCAATTTACTACTTTTTTATAAAGAAAAAGCCCCAGCTGCCAAAAGACAGCGAAACTATGGTGGAGTGCGAAAAGTGCGGCACTTTTGTAAGCTCCAAAGAGGCCATCATCAAAAATGGCAGATACTACTGCTCCAAAGAGTGTGCCAATGCTTCTTAAAAGCAAAGAAGAGTTTGCGGAAGTAAAGGATAGAGCCGGTATAGATTCTACGCCGGCCAAAAAGATAGCCCTATGCCCTTTTGACAAAGAGCTTATGGAGTATTGCCAAAAGGCGGAGGTGGTTTATGCCGTTAAAGCCGCCTCAATCACGGAAGCGGTCTACGCCAACCATTTTGGAGCCGCCTTTATCGTTGTATCCAAAGAGAGGGCAAAAGAGATTCAGGAAGTGGCCGAAAACTACCTGTTCGACGCCAAAATACTGGTTCCTATCCATTTTGAATGGGAGATAGAGAGATTCGCCCGGCTTGGGATAGAC
>JAMOUF010000311.1 GCA_027068245.1 Campylobacterales bacterium
TCTGACGGGACAGGTTCATTTCGCCGGCAAAAAATTCAGAAGAGACATAGCCTATCAAGCTCTTAAATGAGATATGCCCCGCTGCTTCTTCTTCCCCTTTTTCTTTGTGGCGAGGATACCGCTTTTGTATATACCCTGCAGATGGAGGCCAAAGACAAAAGGGTGGACTTTGCCAAAAACACCACTATAGACTTTGACAAAAACCATCTTGAATCCAACGGTGCCTCATATCTTTATGACAGAAAAAAAGTGCTTCTTTATGGCGATACGGAGTATCTAAAAAGCGGGGAGTTCGCGCTATACGCAAAAGAGGGCGGAGTTGACTTCAATAGCTCCAGGGCCTCGTTTTCACCCTTTTTTTTCACCCAGTATCTCTCTAAAGTCTGGATAAGCGGTAGCCGCATCAGGCTGCAAAAGAAGAGAGTGGAGCTGGAAAACTCATATGTCTCCAGCTGTGATACGGGGTGCAGCGACTGGAAGATCTTTTTTAAAAGAGGGGTGCTTGATAGGGAAAAAAACTGGCTCACTCTTTACAATATAAAGCTCTACGCCAAAGAGACCCCCATCTTTTACTTTCCATATCTCGGTTTTTCCACGCTAAAAAAGCGTCACAGCGGCTTTCTTAGGCCAAAAGTGGGGATATCGAGCAAAGAGGGGTTTGTATATATCCAGCCCTACTTCTACGCTCCCCAAAACTGGTGGGATCTGGAGTTTGATCCGCAATTAAGGACCAAAAGGGGTTATGGGCTTTACTCGACTTTCAGGTTCGTGGACTCTCCAAACTCCTACGGGGAGCTTACCGCCGGGTATTTCAGGGAGAAGAGAAGTTACTATCTGGAAAATGAGCTTAAAAACGACAGACACTACGGGATGGAGCTCTACTATAAACGCAAAAAGATATTCAGCGGCGATGATAGTGAAGACGGCATATATGTAGACGTAAAGAGTTATAACGACATAGACTACTTCAACCTGCAAAAAAGCTCCGAAGAGGGCTCGGTTCCCCTATCCATATCCAGGGTGAACTATATATACGAAAAGGACAGGGACTATTTTGGGGTTTATAGCAGGTATTTCAAAGACAACCGCAAAGTGGATAACAAAGATACACTTCAGATTCTACCCGCTTTGCAGTATCATAGATACTACAGGACCTTTTTAAACAACAACCTGGCCTACAAGGTGGACGCCAATGTGGTGAACTACTACAGAAAAGAGGGACTCAACGCTTTGGAATACTCCATCGAGATGCCCGTTATTTTCCAGACGACTTTTTTCGACGAGCTTCTGGGTTTCTCCATCAGTGAGAACATAAACGCCAAATATGCCGACTACAACTTCGTAAACAGAAATCTCAATAAAAAGTGGGAAAATTACTATATCTACAGAAATTCACACGAGATAAACCTGTATAGCGACCTGGTAAGGGAGTATGAGAACCTGACGCACTATCTGAATCTGGGTCTTATGGTAAATATACCAAGTTTCGAGAGAAAAGGGGGTGAGAGGGCCCCGTTTATAAACATTGAAGATAACAGTAAAAAGGTGGTATTGGGGTTAAAACACTATTTTTTCAACAACTCCAGTGAGACATTCTATCACAGACTTACCCAGGAGTTTAACTATGAATATGATGACAAGGCTCAGGATATGGAGAACGAGTTTGGCGTAACTACCAAAAATATGGAGATGAATCTGGATATTTTCTACTCCCACCAGCGTTCCAACATATCCGCCATAAAGAGCCAGATTCGCTATTTTGACGATCAAAGTTACCTCTATCTATCGCATTTTTATAAAAACCGGATAGAGGGAGAGAGAGATTCAAACTTTTTAATCGCCGATTTTAGAAAGGTTTTATCGAAAAAATATGAACTATTTGCTACAATTGAGTATGATTTTGTAGGCAGTAATACCAAAAGCTGGAGTTTGGGATACAGACTCAATAAAAAGTGCTGGAGTTATGAGATAAGTTATAAAAAGGACGTTTTGCCGCTGCTAACCAGTGAAGGCAACAGACTAAATGAGAACAGAACCATCTATTTCAAGATAGAGTTCTATCCTCTGGGAGGGGTTTCAAAATCGTTTAGCACAACAGAAGAACAAAGGATTTTTTAATTGAAAACAGAAGCGAAAGTGGGACTGTTCGTGGCTTTGGGCCTGGTGTTTTTATTTCTGCTCTCTACGCAGGTAAACAAATTTGCAAATATGGGTAAGAAGGGTTATGAGATATACGCCCTGCTCGATGACGCCAGCGGTCTTGAAAAGAACGCCAGGGTAAAGATCAAGGGCGTGGATGCGGGATTTGTAAAGGATCTTAAACTTGAGGGAAACAAGGTAAAGGCAACCCTTTTTATATTTCAACATTATAAGATCCCCAAAGATTCCATTGTGGAGCTTAAACAAGAGAGCCTGCTTGGGACAAAATATATATCCATTGAGCCTGGAACGTCCAAGGAATACCTTAGCGAGGGTGGAGTGCTGACAAGACAGAAGAGGTATGTGAGTTTTGACGAGACAAGCACCACGATAGAGGAGGCGGCAAAGGAGTTCAAAGAGTTTATCGCCCAGCTTAGGGAAGATCTCAAAGGCGAATCTGGAGACGCCCTTAAAAGAAGCGTGGAAAACCTGAAGGATATCACTACCGATCTAAAAGAGATAATCCGCAAAAACAGCGACAATATCACAAAGTCCATAGAAAATATAAAAATAATGGGTGAGAAACTGGCTATGGCGGGAGAGAAGTTTGGCCGTATGAGCGAAAAGTTCGGATATACCGCCGATAGCATCAACAAGGAGCTGCCGAAAATCTTGAAAAGGGTGGACGAAATCACCCTCTATCTTAGAGATTCGGGAAAGACGCTGAATCAAAAGCTGCCTGTGCTGATGGATAAATTTGCTAAAATCGAGAACGATCTGGACTCTATCTTGCAGGAGAACAAAGAGCCTATCAAAAAGACCCTTGTATCGGCGCATAAGTTTTTCGACAAAGGCGGGGAGTCCTTTAAAAAGATAGACAAGTTTTTGAACGAGATGGGTAAAAGCCAGATTGAGCTGGCCTTTGACGGATACTATATGAGCAAGGACGACTATATCAAAAACAGGGTCTCTTTGAGCTATAAACCTTCTGTTGATAAATCTTACATCCTGGAGGTCATAAGCCGGGAGGACTACTCCAAAAAAGATGAATTTGGAAATCTGATAGAGCCTAAAAAGCATGAGGATTCCAAATATTACGTCTCCGCGATGTATGCGAAAAGATACGGGGATCTGGCTTTGAGGCTTGGTCTGATAGAGTCTACCGGCGGTGCCGGAGTGGATTACTACTTCAACAACGACCTTGGCAAAATAAGCCTGAGCGCTTACGATTTCAACGCCGTGAACGATTTGAGAGGCGACAAGGCGCATATCGACCTATATCTTAGATACAGGTTCTTAAAGCATCTTGACGCCTATTTGGGTGTCGACAATGCTATAAACAGCGGGGCCAGAAACTATATATTTGGCCTTGGGCTCGATTTTGTGGATCAGGATTTGAAATATCTGCTGGGAACGGCCAGCGGAGCGGGCAGTTTCATACAATGAGCGAGAACCCGGTGGAGTTGATCCAAAAAGCGCTCGATACGCTTGGGCTGCCCTCTATGGTAAGCTATAAAGATATAAAGCGAAGATACAGGGAACTTTCCAAAAAGATCCATCCGGACAGGGGAGGCGAGGAGAGTGAAATGGCTAAAATAAACGAGGCATATACGGTATTGAAAAACTATATAGAGAACTACAGGTTCAGTTTCAGCGAAGAGGAGATTTTGAAACAGTTTCCGTTTAAAGAACACCAAAACAGATTTAGATTTTAGAAAGGGAGCAGATGATTTGTCGGTATGAGTTCGAGATGAATAACTTAAAAGAGTTTTATGAGATTGGAAAGGTTGCGAGGCAGGCCAACGGCTCCGTCTGGCTAAAGAGCGGAAAGAGCGTTCTGCTGGCTACAGTATGTATGGATGAAAACCCGGTGGAGGAGGATTTTCTGCCTCTTACGGTGCAGTATATAGAGAAAAGTTACGCCGCCGGGAAGATTCCGGGCGGATTCGTAAAAAGAGAGCAAAAGCCCAGCGATTTCGAGACGCTTACCTCGAGACTGGTTGACAGGGCGCTAAGGCCGCTCTTTCCAAAAGGCTTTTTATATCCGGTGGTAATTACCGTTTTGGTATTGAGCGCGGACAGTGACTCGGATCTGCAGGTATTGGCCCTAAACGCCGCCAGTGCCGCGCTTTTTGTATCCGATATCCCCATCCAAAGAGCCGTAAGCGGTCTTAGGGTGGCAAAAATAGACGGAGAGATAGTCTACAATCCCACCCTCTCCCAGCTAAAAGAGTCCACCCTCGACCTCTATCTGGCCGGAACGAAAGAGGACCTTTTGATGATAGAGATGGCGGCTATCGGCACATATGAGGCCGAGGTGGTTCCAACCACCGTAGACCCGTTTATGGACCCTACGCTGGCCGATGAGATAGTTATGATAAAAAAGGCCAACGAGATGAAAGAGGAGGAGCTGGCCGATGTCATAGCCCAGGGAAAAGAGGCGGTGAAAGTGGCCGCCGCGGAGTATGAAAAATACTTCATCGAGATTGCGAAAGAGCCAAAAGAGCTGGAGCTGCAAAGCGAGAACATAGATGAGGATATCTGGGTCTATATAGACGAGTTTTACAAAGAGGAGATAAAAGAGGCTATCCGGGCTATGGCAAAGAGCGAGCGGTTCGAGCTGCTTAAGAAGATAGCCAGACAGATTGCCGAGGACGAGGTGGCGAAAGAGCAGGGATGGGATTATGAGACCATCTTGAAAGTGGTGGATAAATATAAACGCAAACTGGTAAGGGAGATGATACTAAACGAGGGAGTCAGAGCCGATGGAAGGGGTCTTAAGGATGTAAGACCCATCTCCATCGAGACCAACCTTCTGCCTTCCGCCCACGGCTCATGCCTGTTTACCAGGGGCGAGACCCAGGCACTCGTGGCCTGCACCATCGGAGAGAAGACGGACGCCCAGATGTTCGAGATGCTTACCAGCAGAGGACCGGAGTACGAGCACTTCATGGTGCACTACAACTTTCCGCCATTTAGCGTAGGCGAGGCGAGGCCTATTGGACCTCCGGGAAGAAGGGAGCTGGGGCATGGAAACCTTGCCAGACGCGCCCTTGAGCCCGTTGTGGACGTAACAGAGGATAAGACCATCCGGCTTGTTTCGGAGATACTCGAATCCAACGGCTCCTCATCCATGGCCACGGTATGTGGTGGCGCATTGGCTATGAGAGCGGCTGATATCGAGCTTGTGGATCTTGTGGCGGGAGTTGCCATGGGTTTGGTGATAGAAGGGGAGAGATACGCTATACTTACCGACATCATGGGCTTGGAAGACCATGATGGGGATATGGATTTCAAAGTTGCCGGAACCCACAATGGAGTT
>JAMOUF010000312.1 GCA_027068245.1 Campylobacterales bacterium
CTCCAGATTCTCCTCAAACTCCTTTTTCTGTTTGTCGGTTATGATGGAGTAGCATATCTCTTGAATCTCGTCTCCTGTAAGTTTGGGAAGGTTTAGTGGGACCAGGCTGCCGTCTATTCTCACCTGGGGCTCACTGTTCGCAACCAGGTGAAGGTCCGAGGCGTTGTGGGCCACGACGGTTTTTAGCAAAGAGTTCATATCTATTGGCACGGTCAGCCTTTAATCTATGATTTTTGGGACGATAAAGAAGTCATCCTCGCTCTTTGGAGCATGTTGCAATATCTTTTTGGCGACTTCCGGCTGGGGCTGGGGAATATCCTCTCTCAAAGGTGCCGGATGGCTAAGTGGGCTGAATGTGGCCTCAAGGCCTTCTAGGTCCAGTTCGTTTAGCACCTCCACAAATTCCAAAAACTGGTTCAGCTCTTTTTCCATATCCGCCTTAAGCTCATCTTCTATCTCGAGCATACTCAGTTTTTGCAGTCTTTGCAGCAGCGCGTCGTCGATTTTCACCATATAAACACCTTTAATTTTTTTAGCATTTTACCATAAAATAAACTTTGTTTTGATAAGATAAGCAAAAGTTTTTAAAGGATGGATGTTGGGAACCAAAGAGAATATAGAGTATATTAAAAAAGAGCTGAGCAGCGAGGAGAAATTTTTAGAATCCATAATAAAAGCGGAGAAATTTTATAAAAAATATAAAAAACCACTGATTGGACTGGCCGCCGCTGCGGTAATTTTGGCCCTGGGCTATGTGGGGTGGCAGATGAAGGCGGAGCACGATTTGGAGGTTTCCAACCGGGCATATACCGCACTTTTGCAAAACCCACAGGATAAAGAGGCTCTGGAGATTTTAAAGAGTAAAAACCCGAAACTATATCAGCTCTATCTTTATCAGAGGGCGCTGAAGAACAAAGATGTAAAGACGCTGGAAAAACTTGCTCAAAGCGGGGATTACATTTTGCAAGACCTTAGCAGATACCATATAGGCGTAATTAAAAAAGAGGAGAAGATGCTTTCCGGATACGCCCTGCAAAAAGATGCGGTATTGAGAGATTACGCCGTTTTGGACAGCTCATATCTCGATTACGAGAAAGGGGAAATTGGCAAAGCCCATAAAAGGCTAGACGGTGTGGATAAAAACTCTCCGGCTTATGCTCTTTCTTTACTGCTTAGACATTATGGGGTGGCTAAATGAGGTATCTTGGCGCTCTTATTCTGGTTTTGGTTTTTATGGCGGGCTGCAGCTCGAAAAAATATTTCGAGCCGAAAGAGGTTATAGGCACCGTGGAGTTTGACGGCACGCTTCCCTCTTACATTACCGACGTACTGCGTGACGGTGCCACGC
>JAMOUF010000313.1 GCA_027068245.1 Campylobacterales bacterium
TCGAAGTGTATCTTGTACGGAAGTATGCCTGGCTGAATTCCTAAAAACCCGTTTTCACCTTGTATCTCAGCGACAATATTTGTTATACATACCCTTGGCAAAATGCATCTCTTTGCCCTTTTTATATGCTTTCTTCCAGTATCGGCACCCTTTGCGTTTGTCTTTTTTAACGCCCTGACCAAAATAGTATGCATTCCCCAGATTGTAATACGCTTCGGGCAGACCGCCTTTTGCAGCATCCTGATAGTATCGGACAGCTTTTTGGCTGTTTTTTTTGACACCCCAACCCAAAGTATATGCCAGACCCAACGCCTGTGAGGCCCGTGGATATCGCCCAAACGAGAGGGCTTTTTTATAGTAAGCAATCGCTTTTTTGTCATCTTTTGGAATGAAATTCCTGTATTCTCTTCGTGCACCGAATTGATAGATCTCACCCAGAAGATAGGCGGCTTTGCGGGCGTTTCTGCCTCCCTTCTTTACCAATTCTTCATAAAGCCCGATCGCTTTGTGAATATCTTTGGGGACACCGATCCCTCTTTTATAAAGATCTGCCAAACGATATTGTGCGTCGGGATACCCCTTTTCCATCGAGATATGAAAATAGCGGATCGCTTTGGAGGTATCTCTGAATAGATAAATATTTCCCAGCTGATAGGCCGCATATTTCGCACTGTCGTCTCCTTTTTCTACCAACGCCTCATACAACTGTATCGCTTTGTCGATATCTTTGGGAACTCCTTGCCCCCGCCGATACATCGCTGCCAGGTTTTCCTGGGCGATGGAGACACCTTTTTGTATCGCTTTTTCATAATAATACAGAGCTTTTTTATAATCCTTTTTAAAGCAACCGCCGGAATGGTAGGCACTGCCAAGAGAAAAATATGCGTCGGCATAGCCCTTTTGGGCCGACCGGATATAGAACTCCTCTGCTTTTTTACAGTCTTTTTTTACACCCTGTCCAAAATAATACATATGGCCCAGTCTCGACAATGCTTTCGCATGATCTTTTTGTGCCAATTCACGATAGATCTCTATAGCTTCTTTGTACCTTTTCTCTCTTGAGAGCTTTTCTGCTTCTTTAAATGTTCCGGCATTTGAAAAGAGGGTCATCACCAGCGCGAGTATGAATGTTTTCATTGCAACCTCGATTCAATTTGGAAATGGTACCGGCTGCAAACACAACAAACGGGTTGACCGATATCGCTTCGCCTCTACTGCCGGAACGTATCGCACGCCCGCAGGTCTCCTTTGACAAAGCCCTGTTTGAACCAGGCGGTGCGCTGGCGGGAGGAGCCGTGGGTGAAGGCATCGGGGCGGACGTAGCCGGTGGCCTCTTTCTGAAGCT
>JAMOUF010000314.1 GCA_027068245.1 Campylobacterales bacterium
CAGAAGTTTCATACGATGATAACCGATTTTATCTCAGTATAGTCTTCCAGGGCGAATTTTGGCCCTTCTCTGCCGATTCCGGATAGCTTCACGCCCCCATATGGCTGGATGTCAAATCTAAGCGTTGGTATATCGTTCACCACCACGCCCCCTGCCTCCGCATCCTCTATAAACCTCTTTATAAGCTCGATATCTTTGGTAAAGATGGAAAACTGAAGCCCATATGGAGAGTCGTTCATCCGCCTTATGGCCTCCTCGTAGCTTTTGACCTTCACCAGGCTCACTATCGGAGCGAAAACCTCCTCGCACACTATCTCCATATCGTCACGCACGTCCGCCAAAATGGCCGGATAGAAATACCTGCCCTCCCTTTTTGGCTCAAGCAGCAGTCTGGCTCCCGCCTTTACCGCGCTCTCGACCCACCTTTGGGCCCTGATGGCAGCCTCTTCGTTTATAAGCGGTCCCATAAAGGTATCCGGATGGTAAGGGTCTCCCACTTTGAGCTTTTTCGTATCCTCCACCAAAGCCTGTCCAAACTCCTCATATATCTCCTCCTGGACATAGATACGCTGCAAACTTATACACACCTGCCCGCTGTTTATAAAAGCGCCAACGGCGCATCTGGCGGCAGCCTCCTTTATATCGGCGCTCTTTTCGATATAGGTGGCCGCGTTTCCGCCAAGTTCGAGTGAGAGCTTTTTTATACCCGCTTTTTGGGTGATAATCTTTCCTACCTGAACGCTGCCCGTAAAACTTATCTTCCTTGGAATCTCACTGCTTACCAAAGCCTCTCCAACCTCCGCGTCACCGTATACTACGCTTAACATATCCGGCACTGCGTAAGGGCTTTGTATAAAGAGCTTTGCCAGTTTGTAACCTGTAATCGGAGCTTCGGGTGTCGGCTTATATACCACTGCGTTGCCGGCAGCCAGAGCCGGAGCCAGCTTGTGCGCCGAGAGGTTTAGCGGAAAATTGAATGGGGTTATGGCAACCACCACACCCATGGGAACCCTTTTATAAAAACTCATCGTCTGCCGTCCGCTGGGGGTGGCGTCGGTATTTATGGTCTCTCCGCTCATCGCCACCGCAAAATCGGCGCTAAGCTCTATGGTCTCGATGGCTCTGTCAACCTCTATGCGGCTGAACGTTATCGGTTTTCCTATCTCTTTCGTGATTGTCAGGGCAAAATCCTCTTTCTGCTCTTTTAGTCTCTTAGCCACATCCCTAAGCCAGAGCACCCTTTTGGAAAGCGGGGTGGTTTTATGCTTATCAAAGGCCTCTTTGGCAATCTTAAGAGCCTTTTTGGCATCCTCGGCGTCACAATTTGGGTAGTATCCCACAACTTTATCGTTGAAAGGGCTTCTAACCTCCAGTTTTTCATCTTTCGTGACGGGGGACGAGCCAAAGTAAATCTTTGCTTCTTCCATAAATTGCTCCTAAGTGGTTTTTTTAAATTATAACTAAAGCTATATTTTGATAAACTTAAGCAAAATTTAATGATAAAGGATATAAGTGGAGAAGGCAAAGTTTATCTGGATGGACGGCGAGTTCGTTGACTGGGATGAGGCGAAAGTTCATGTTCTAACGCACACCCTGCACTACGGAAACGGGGTTTTCGAGGGGACCAGGGCTTATAAAACAAACAGGGGTCTGGCGATATTCAGACTCAAAGAGCATACGAAAAGACTTCTAAATTCCGCAAAGATAGTGGCTATTAAAACACCATTTTCGCAAGAGGAGCTGGAAAAGGCGCAGATAGAGCTGTTAAGAAAAAACGGGTTCGACTCCAATGTCTATATAAGACCTCTTATATACCTTGGATACGGGGTTATGGGGCTTTATCACGCAAACGCCCCTGTAAACGTGGCTATAGCGGCCTGGAAATGGGGTGCTTATCTTGGAGAGGAGGGACTAAAAAACGGAATAAAGGTAAAAACCAGCTCCTTTACCAGAAACTCGGTAAAATCCACTATGACAAAAGCCAAGGCAGTGGCGAACTACCTAAACAGCCAGATGGCGAAATACGAAGCCGTTATCGCCGGATATGAAGAGGCATTGCTGCTCGATGATGAGGGTTTCGTGGCAGAAGGGAGCGGAGAGTGTATCTTTATCGTTAGAGACGGGATTTTGATAACCCCGCCCAACGACAACTCTCTTGAATCCATCACCCAGGATACCATTTTACAAATAGCAAAAGAGAAAAACATCCCCGTGGAGAGAAGAAGGATAACAAGAGATGAGGTCTATATAGCCGACGAGGCCTTCTTTACAGGAACCGCGGCCGAGGTGACTCCCATAAAAGAGGTGGACGGCAGGGTCATTGGAGATGGGAAAAGAGGCGAGATGACAAGAGAGCTTCAAGAAGCCTATTTCGATATCGTCTATGGCAGAAACAGCGCTTATGAACATATGTTAACCTATATTTAAGGAGAGAGAATGCCAGCGGATTTAAACGACTACTTCAAAAAGAAGATGGAGGATGAGGATAAAAACGAGCCTCCGAAATTTTTACAGGATTTCAGCAAAAAGGCCTCGATTCTTTATGTGATACTTATAGTGGCGGTTCTTTTCATCGTCGCAAAACCCTATGAGATAATACAATCTGGCGAGGTGGGAATAAAAGTTACCGCAGGTAAATACGACCCGATTCCTCTGGAGCCCGGTATTCACTTTTTTATCCCCGGAATACAAAAAATCATAAAAGTGGATACGAAAGTTAGAATCATCAACTATAAAAGCGAGCGGGATACCGCCTTTGGAAACGTAAACGAAGGCATCATAGAGAAACCGGCCATTACCGTTTTGGATGCCAGGGGACTGCCTGTAAGCATCGATTTGACGGTTCAATACAGGCTAAATCCGGCGAACGCTCCCCAGACCATCGCCACATGGGGACTTAGCTGGGAGGAAAAACTCATCAACGCCGTCGTCAGAGAGGTTGTCAGAAACGTTATAGGCAGATACAAGGCCGAGGAGCTGCCTATCAAAAGAAACGAGATAGCAAAACTTATAGAGCAGGAAATCAGAAAAAAGATAGACAGTTTCAAAAACAAACCGGTATTTTTGGAATCGGTGCAGCTTAGAGAGATCAACCTTCCTCCAAAGATCAAAGAGCAGATAGAGCGGGTCCAGATAGCCAAGCAGGAGGCCGAGAGGGTCAAATACGAGGTGGAAAAAGCGAGACAGGAGGCCGAAAAAAGAGCAGCTTTGGCAAAAGGAGAGGCAGAGGCTAAAAAAATCAGAGCCCAGGGTGAGGCTGAAAAAATTATGATAGAGGCAAAAGCGAAAGCGACGGCCAACAAGGTTATAGGCCAAAGCCTCACGCCTAACCTTTTACAGCTAAAACAGATAGAGGTTCAGGGTAAATTCAACGAGGCTTTGAAAACCAACAGGGACGCCAAAATTTTCCTAACACCCCAGGGAGCCGTGCCAAATATCTGGATAGACACCAAGTCAGCCAAAAAATCGGCCTCCATCTCACAGTAGGCCAAAAGATGGAGTATAAGATAGACTGGGAAAAAAACCCGCTCATCCCGGCAATCGTCCAGGATGTGGATAGCGGGGAGGTGCTGATGATGGCCTATATGAACAAAGAGGCCTTTGAAAAGACACTGGATACGGGTTACGCCCACTACTACTCCAGAAGCAGGAAGAGGCTTTGGAAAAAGGGGGAGAGCAGCTCCCATACCCAAAAGGTAAAAGAGATGCTTTTGGACTGTGACAGCGACACTCTGCTTTTGAAGGTGGAACAGCAGGGAGTCGCCTGTCATACAGGCAGAATGAGCTGTTTTTACAAAGATATTAAAAGTGGCCATGCCAAAAGCGAGCCCGCAGTTGACCCAAATGTCGTCTACGAAGATGTTATAGACAGGCTTTACCATGTGATACAGGAGAAAAAGGAGGCCGACCCCTCCCGCTCATGGACGGCCAAACTTTTTAAAAGCGGCGAGAACACCATTTTGAAAAAGGTGGCCGAGGAGGCTGCCGAGTTCTGTTTTGCCGTAAAAGACGGGGATGAAAAAGAGATAGTTTACGAGGGGGCGGATTTGATATACCATATGCTGGTTGCTCTGGCCTACCGCGACATCTCCCCGGCTCTTGTAAAAGATGAGCTAAAAAGAAGATTTGGCAAAAGCGGAATAGAAGAGAAAGCTTCAAGGAAAGATAGATGAAAAAGCTGTTGGCGTTGATACTGATACCAGCCTTTTTGCTGGCCTCGGAGTATGTGCTGGCAACCCAGTGGTATCCTTCGGTATGCAAGGTAAAAAGATACAGGGCCTGCAAAAATATGCTCCCTTTTTGGAGAGAAAACCTCACACTCCATGGCCTTTGGCCCAAAAACAAAGAGTATTGCGGCGTGCCCGCCAGATGGAAGATTTTGGATAAGAAAGGAGCGTGGAACAAAATCCCTCTGAAACTTCCCTCCCAGATAGAGCAGCTGCTGCTGCTTTATATGCCAGGCTCCATATCGGGCCTTCACAAACACGAGTGGGTAAAACATGGCAGCTGCACCGGCAAAAGCCCCCAGCACTACTTTTTGGCCTCCATCTCTTTGGTCTCTCAGATAAACGGCTCCAAAGTCAGGGACTTTTTTCTGAAAAACAGGGGCAAAAGGGTTCAGACATACAAAATACGCCAAATCTTCGACAAGGAGTTTGGAAAGGGTGCCGGCAAAAGGGTGAAATTCGTCTGTAAAAAGGGGTATTTAACGGAACTTAGACTAAATTTGAAAGGGGTTTTGTCGACGCAGAGCTCTTTGGCGGAACTGCTAAAAAAAGCCAGAAAAACCAGGCTCGGCTGCAAAAGAGGGATGATAGCCAGATAGTTTGCTACTTTTGTTGCACTCTTTGTATTAAATATAGTTTATAATAATCAACTAATAAATCTAATACAAGGAGGCTCAAATGAGCAAAAGAAGAGAAGAGAACAAAGAGGTTACCAAAAAGGTAGAGGCGGCAAAAGAGAACTATGTGGACACTCAGGACCGAAGGGTTTCCGATGAGGCCGTAGAAGCCATAAATATGATAGTGGACGTTATCAACCTTTTGAAAGAGAAGAAAAAGGATGAGGCAATATCCACTATCGAAAAGGTGTTGGGTAAACTTGAGGTGCTAATAGCAAGAGATCCGGATCTGCAACTCGTTCCCGTGGATGTAAAAGAGCAGATTATCGATTTTCCAGGAACCGTTTCCGATGTGGAAGCTGCCAAGAAGGTGGTAAAAGAGCTTATTGACGAAGGCGAGGTTCAAATAGCCAGAGACATAATGCTAAATCTTGCCAGCGAGCTTGACATCATCATAACCGCACTTCCTGTGGGAACCTATCCGGTGGCGCTGAAAGCTATCGTGCCACTTATAGAGCAGGAGAAATTTGAAGAGGCGATAGCGCTGCTTATAGAGGTGCTTGAGACACTCGTGCTTGAGAA
>JAMOUF010000315.1 GCA_027068245.1 Campylobacterales bacterium
CCTGTTATCGAGGCAACTTATCCGGATGATATTGTATGGGTTGCCAAAAAAGAGCTCTTTGAGATACCTTTTTTCGGCCTTTTGCTGAAACTTCCGGATAACATAAGGCTTGACAGGGAGAATAGAAGAGCAATGGTCCATCTGCTAAAAGAGGCAAAAGAGAAATCCAAAGAGAAGACCATAGCAATATTTCCCGAAGGAACAAGGGCCAGAGGAGATAAGCTTTTGCCTTTCAAACCCGGAGCCAAAATCATTGCCGACAGGCTCTCTTTGAAGGTTCAGCCGGTTTTGATACTCTGTGCCAGAAAAAGGTTCGATTCTAAAAAACTTGAACTAAATCCGGGGCCCATAAAGGTAAAATACCTGCCAAGCTTCAACGCAAACCCCCAAAGAGAGTGGCTAAAAGAGATAAGAGAGGTTATGCAAAAGGAGCTTGAGAGCGAGAGCAAAAAGCTATGTTAGTTTTATAATCCTGTCGCTGCACCACCTGGCAAGGTCCATATCGTGGGTTATCAGCAGTATCCCTACCCTGTCAAGATACCTTATAAGCATCTTCATAACCTTGAGGCTCGTTATGTTATCCAAAGCACTTGTAGGCTCGTCCGCTAGCAACAGCTTTGGATTCATAAGCATGGCCCGCAGTATGGAGCAGCGTTGAAGCTGCCCGCCTGAGAGCTGATGGGGAAGTTTATACAATAATTCTTTTTGCAGGGCCAAATCTTTCAAAAAACTATCTATATCATCGATCTCTTTGACATCTTCTATCTGGTTCATGATCGTATAGGTTGGGTGAAAGGAGGTATAGGGGTCTTGAAAAACCTCTGAGAACTTCTCCGCCCTTATCTCACCCTCTATCGGTTTCAAAAAGCCGGCTATAAGCTCAAAAAGCGTGCTTTTACCACTTCCGCTTGGTCCGACGATAGATACTATCTCACCCTTTCTTAGTGTGAGGTTGAAATTTTTGTATAGAAGCTTGTCTTTGGAATATCCAAAAGTGAGGTTTCTTATCTCTAAAACGATCATGCTTTTTTGACGAACTCGCTTTTTAGCTTCATAGAGCCTATACCTGGAATCTTGCAGTCAATATTGTGGTCCGAATCTGGAGTGAGCCTGATGTTTTTGACCTTGGTTCCCCCTTTTACCACCTGGGAGCTCCCTTTTATCTTCAAATCCTTTATGACTATAACGGTATCGCCATCTTTTAAAATGTTTCCATGGGCGTCTTTTACCACCTCTTCCTCACTCAACGAGTTCTCATCTGCGCTGAACTCGTATCCGCATTCCGGGCAAATCAGAAGTTCTCCATCTTCATACACATAGGGGCTGTTACATTT
>JAMOUF010000316.1 GCA_027068245.1 Campylobacterales bacterium
CGGCGGCGAAAAACCAGCTTATAGATATATTTAAAATAGTTTTTCTCTTTCCCATATTGATTCTGCCTGGCAGTGCGGTGATTTTGACCGTTTTGGAACTGGTTGCAAGGTTTTTCAAATTCTCCGTTTTTCCAACGAAGCAGAATTTCAAGAGGAGGGACCCCTCTTAGACGAAGTCCACCTCCGTTACGTTGTGTCTGATGCCAAGCTCATCCGGGGTACATCCAAGTGCCAGACCTATCATTTGTGGCAGATGCAGAACCGGAAGTTTCGCCTCTCTGTTTACCGTCTTTAGTGCGGCTTTTTGCTTTACATCAAGGTTTAGATGGCAAAGGGGGCAGGGTGTAACCATAAAGTCCGCGTCGTTGTCGAATGCGTCCACTATGGCGTTACCGGTCAGGACATTTGAGGTTTTTGGAGCCTGCAGGTCCACATGAAACCCGCAGCATTTGTTTTTATGCTCGTAATCCACGCTGTTGCCTTCCAAAGCCTCTATAAGCTCATCGAGGCTGGTGGGAACGTAGGGGGACTCTTTGGTCTGGTTCATTTTGTGGTGCAGCTCGCTTGGGCGGATATTGTGACATCCGTAAAAGGGCGCTATATTGAACTGGCTAAGAGGTTTTACAACCTTTTTTTTGATATTTTCCAAACCATAATCCTCTATAAGAGCATATAGAAAGTGCCTTACGCTCACACTGCCTTTATAGACCAGGCCCACCTCTTCAAGTTTTTCGTTTACCCTCGCTTTTAGCTCGGGATTGGAGTCGAGCCTCTCTTTCGTCATGGCCGTATTTAGCTGGCAGGTGTTACAGATGGTTATCATTGGCAAATCCAGTTTTTCCGCGTAGCAGATGTTTCTGGCGTTTAAAACAAGGCTTAGAAAGTCGTCGAAATCCTGCAGGTGGCTTGCTCCACAACAGCTTGCCTCATCCAGTAAAACTATCTCGATATCCAGTTTTTTAGCGACGGCCAGTGTGGACTTAAGCAGTTCCGGAGTGGATTCTCTGGCGGTACATCCGGTATATAGTGCATATTTCAATTTACTCATAGGCAATCCTTTAAAACTTTGCTGTTGAAGCAATATCTATTAATTTTTTTATCTCATCGAGATTTTTGGATTTTGGCATATTCCAAGGCATGACTATTTTACCCTTTTTCCACATCTCGAAAGCTTCAGGTATATGTTTGAACACTGCCAGCCCTTCAGAGTAGGCCACAAGCATTCCCTCATCCAAAAGACCGTATTTTTTGATGGATTTTTTAAATCCAACCGCATGTCTGGTAGCAACGTTGTCTTTTGCCACGCCCTCTTCGAAAATCTGCAGATGCAGTTTGGTTATTTTGCCAAATGGGTCTATCTCTTTGGGGCAGGCTTCGGTACATTCAAAACACTTGACGCAGTCCCAGACGCCCTGGCCGAGAGTGTCCACGATTTCCAATCTCTCTTTTTTAGCGTGGTCTCTCACATCCGCGGTGAACCTGAAAGCCTTCTCAAAAGCCGCTGGTCCCAGATAGTCTTCGTTCACCTCGATAACCGGACAGGCGTAATAGCAGCATCCGCACTGGATGCAGTAGTCGGCCTCTTCGAGTTTTTCCGCCTCTTCGGGAGGGATGATGTTTTCCATCTGGGGATGTTCGTCTATCTCGGCTACGAGCCAGGGGATGACTTTTTCATATTTTTGCCAGAAATCGGCTTTGTCTATCACCATATCCTTGATGGCCCTTTTTTTGCTAAGAGGCTCGAGTCTCAGCTCCTCTCCAAAAAGCTCTATCATATCCACCATACGCTCTTTACAAGCAAGGGTGCTTCTGCCATTCACTTTTATGGCGCAGCTGCCGCAGATACCATGCCTGCAGCTTCTTCTGTAGGTAAAGCTGCCATCATGCTCCCACTTTATCCTATTCAAAACGTCTAAAACCACATCTTTTTCATCCACTTCCATCTCTATGGTGTCATAATGGGGCAGGTAGTCGGTCTCGGCGTTGAATCTAAATACTTTTAAAGTTACTTTCATATTCTCCCCTTAATACTTTCTCTCTTGAGGTTTAAATTTCGTGATTACCACATCGCCATACTCCAACTGGATGTTGCCCTCCTCATCCATATATCCATATGTATGTTTCAAAAAGTGTTCGTCGTCCCTTTGGGGATAGTCCTCTCTGTAGTGGGCTCCTCTTGACTCTTTTCTGGCGATGGCGCCTTCGACGATAAAGGCCGCATAATCAAGCATATGCCCCAGCTCTATGGCCTCTTGCAAATCGGTGTTGAAAGTGTGGGATTTGTCGTCGATGATAATGTTTTTAAATCTCTTTCTAAGCTCTTTAAGTATCTCTTTTTGTTTTAGCAGCGACTCTTCCGTTCTAAAGACACCGCAGTTTTTAAACATGGAGTCCTGGAGCTCCTCTCTGAGTTTGGCACTGGTTTCGCTGCCATGGTTTTTCATAATGAACTCTATCTCGTCGAGCATACCTTTTGCCTCCTGGGGCTCGGCTTTTTTAAAAGTCATCTTTTCCAAATCTTCGGCTATGGCCTCTCCTACGTATCTTCCAAAAAAGAGCGCGTCCAAAAGAGAGTTGGCTCCAAGCCTGTTGGCTCCGTGAACGCTTACGCAGCTGCATTCACCCGCTGCGTAAAGCCCCTCTGTAAGCTCTTTGGGATTTTTTTTGACGCGTCCCTCTTTTGTAACGGGTATACCGCCCATGGAGTAGTGTGCCGTAACGGTTATCATAATAGGCTCTTTTACCATGTCCTGGCCCAAAAAGGTTATGGCAAGGTCCCTAAGCTCGGGAAGCTTTTGCATAATAAGCTCTTCTCCAAGGTGTGTCAGGTCCAGATATACTGCCATCTTGTCCGGACCAACCCCACGGCCCTCCCTTATCTCGTTCATTATCGCTCTGGCTACCACGTCTCTTGGCGCAAGTTCCATCTTTTCGGGAGCGTATTTCTCCATGAACCTCTCTCCAAGGGCGTTATAAAGTCTGCCCCCTTCACCTCTTGCTGCCTCGCTGATTAAAATTCCCGTTCCGGCAAGTCCGGATGGGTGGAACTGGACGAACTCCATATCCTCCAACGGAAGGCCGTGCCTTGCGAAGATACTCAGGCCATCACCGGTGTTGGCATGGGCGTTGGAGTTGATTTTAAAGGCCCTGGCGTATCCGCCCGTGGCGAACATTACCGCTTTGGCGTTGAAAATGGCGGGTTTTAGGTCCCTCAGGTTGTATGCTACGACTCCATAGGCCTTTCCGTCTTTATATAATATATCGGCCACATACCACTCGTCGTAGAAGGTTACGCCCTCTCTGTCGGCCTGTTCGAAAATGGTCTGCAAAAGCGTAAGTCCTGTTCTATCCTTTGCGTAGCACGCCCTGGGCCTGCTTTGGCCGCCGAAAGGTCGTTGGGCTATTCTGCCGTCCGGTCGCCTGCTGAAAGCCGCTCCCATATGCTCTATCCATCTGATGGTCTCAGGGGCTTTGGAGCACATAAGCTCCACCGCGTCCTGGTCCGCCAGGTAGTCGCTCCCTTTTACCGTATCGAACATATGCAGTTCAACGTCGTCATCCTCGCTCAAAGCCGCGTTCACTCCTCCCTGGGCCGCTCCTGAATGGCTTCTTAGAGGGTGTAGTTTTGTCAAGACAATCACGTCTTTTCCTCTTTTTTTCAGCTCTCTCGCAGCGGCGCATCCGGCAAGACCGGACCCCACTATAACCACATCGCTTGTATAAATAGGTACATCCATAGAGACTGTCCTTTTTGAATAAAATTTTAACGATTATAACATTTCAAAGGAAAAAGAAGTTTAAACGGCTCTTACAAATGGGCTTTAAGGGCATCTTTGTTACAATTGTTATCAAAAAAATCTGGAGAAATTTTTGAACAAAGAGCTTTTTTATATAAGTTTATTTAATAACAGATATATCGGTGACGACGGGGCGTCCATAGAGGGTTATGTCTACAGTGCCGACGCCTTTTTTGAAAACGTCCATTTCAAAAGGGAGTGGATGAGTGAGGAGGAGGTGGCTTACAAAGCGATGCTGGTGAATATCTCCGATGCGGTGGCGATGAACGCCGATGTGAAATACGCCTTTGTAACACTATCCATCCCCAAAGATTTTACGCCGCAGATGATAAAGCGGCTGGCTTTGGGGTTTAAAAAGGCGGCTTGTGAATACGGCTTCGAGATAGCAGGAGGCGATACGGTGGCCTCCGACAGGCTTGAGATTTCCGTAACCCTTGTCTCCAAAACCAAAAAGCCTATTTTTAGAAAGCCGGTAAAGGAGGGGTATCTGCTGGCTTATACCGGGGAGCTTGGAAGGGCCGCAAAGGAGCTTAAAAGGCTTCAAAGAGGGGGCAGGGTTTCAAAAAGAGGCCGGTTTAAAAGGCCCGCTGTCAGAAGGGAGTTTATGAAAAGGGCAAGCCGTCACATAAAAGCGGCTATGGATATAAGCGACGGGCTTTTTGATGATTTGTATAAACTCTCCAAAATCAATAAAATAGGGTTCGAGTTTTTAAAACCTATCTCAAAACCGACAGGCTGCAGCGGTGAGGAGTACGAGCTGCTTTTCGCCTTCGATGCCAGGGATTGGAAAAAGATTGAGCAGGCGGCAAGAAAAAGCAGAACAAAAGTCACACTCTTTGCCAGGGCAAAAAGGGTAAAATACAGAAATATTTGCAGACCACACCATTTTTAAGGATATATATGGATAGAATCTTTTACCTGGACCACAGTCCAATCGATTTTTATTTCAAACAGAGCCCACAGACCTTTATCGTAGAGGAGGTTCCGCTCTATCCTTTCAGCGGGGAGGGGGAGCATCTGATACTGAAAATCAGAAAGAAGGGTCTTACTACCTGGCAGATGCTGCAGATTCTAAGCGAGCAGCTGGGGGTCAAAATTCGCGATATAGGCTATGCCGGGCTCAAAGACAAAAATGCCCTAACATACCAGTATGTCTCGATTCCAAGAAAGTATGAGGAGAAACTCAAATATCTTTCTCATCCGGATATAAAGATAGTGGAAAAGAGCTATCACAACAACAAGATACGACTGGGCCACCTCAAGGGCAACAGGTTTTTTATCGTGCTGAAAAAGGTTACGCCTCTAAACGCCAAAAAGATAGATGAGGTGCTTAAAAAGATAAAAGAGCTTGGCATTCCCAACTATTTTGGTTATCAGCGTTTTGGAAACGACCAGAAAAACTACCTGCTTGGCCGGGATTTGGTAAAAGGGGAGCTGAAGATAAAGGACAAAAAGAGAAGAAAACTCTTTATCAACGCCTATCAGAGCCATCTTTTCAATCTCTGGCTATCAAAAAGGGTGGAACTTGGCAAGATGGTAAAC
>JAMOUF010000317.1 GCA_027068245.1 Campylobacterales bacterium
TCATCCCTTTTTGCGCATCCGCACATCTTGTCCATCTCTATTTTCATGTTATACCCCCCATAGTTTTTTAGCCAATATTATACCAATAAATGTGGCGCTTATGCTAAGAGTGACGTTGAGAGCGACGTTTAAAAGAGCCTTTGCATAGACCCCCTGGCTTATCATCAAAAATGTCTCCAGGCTGAAAGTGCTAAATGTGGTAAGAGCGCCCAAAAAGCCCGTTATCAGCATCGCTTTTAGCTGTGGGTTTATGTAGTTGTCGAAATATACGAACAAAACCCCAATCAAAAAGCTTCCAAGCACGTTTACAGTCAGCGTCCCCAAAGGAAAGAGGGAGCCCGTTGATTTTTGTATCCAATATGAGATTACAAACCGGCTTATGGCCCCGAAAAAGCCGCCAATACCTATAAAAAAAAGCGTAGTAGGGCTCATCCGCCAAACTTTGGATGTTTGTAGCTTAGAACCTCCACATCCTCCAAAGTCACCAGACCCTCCTGGATGATAGGCTCCAAAATATTCAAAAAGCCCCGGATTTTGGCCTCGGTGTCTATCATCTCTATCACCAGCGGCAGTTTCTGGCTCAAGGACCAGACGGAGAAACTCCTTATCTCGCTGTGAGCCCCCATCCCGGCTATGGCTTTGTAGACGGTGGCTCCGGCCAGGCCGTAACTTTTGGCTTTTTTCAGTATCACTTCCCAAAGCAGCGAGTCTTCGTATCTGTCGTCGCTGTCGATGTAGATTTTAAGCTTTTTCCTATCACCTATGTAGCGCCTCATCCTTCCACCTCAAATATTGCCCGATTAACCGCCTCCATCTTTTTGGCAGCCTCCTCTTTGGCCCTTTTCTCACCCTTTTGGATGATATCTTCCACCATCTCATCATCCAAAGAGGCCCTTCTTTGCCTCATAGGCTCCAGCACCTCCTCTATCGAGGCGGCGCACCACTTTTTGCACTCGACGCATCCAATCCCTGCCGTGCGGCACCCCTCTTCAACCTTTTTTACCACCTCATCCGGACTGAAGGCCTTGTGGTAGTCGTATATGAGGCAGACCTCAGGATTGCCGGGGTCCGTCTTTTTCACCCTCTGGGGGTCCGTTACCGCGCCTCTTAGCTTTTGCCATACCTCATCTTTCGTATCACTTAGATATATGGCGTTGTTATAACTTTTGCTCATCTTTTTGCCGTCAAGCCCCAAAAGCCTTGGAGTTGGGCTTAAAATCTCTTTGGGCTCTTTGAATATCGGCTCCTCTTTTTTGTCATAGAGGTGGTGAAAACGCCTCACTATCTCCCTGGCGATTTCAAGATGAGGTTTTTGGTCCTCGCCTATTGGCACCGCCTCGGCATCGTAGAGGATGATATCGGCAGTCTGTAGAACCGGATAGGTCAAAAAGCCGGCCGTATGGATATCTTTGTTTTTTATCTGCTCCAGCTGGTCTTTGTATGTGGGATTTCTCTCCAGCCACCCAAGTGGGGTAATCATATTCAGCAGTAGATAAAGCTCCGAGTGCTCTTTGATGTGGCTTTGGATGAAGATGACATTGCTATTAGCCTCCACTCCGGCACTCAGCCAGTCCTTTACCAGCTCACGGCTCAGTCTTTTAAGGTTCAGCTTATCCTCGTAGCTGGTTGACAGGGCGTGCCAGTCGGCCACGAAGAAGTAGCACTCGTTGTTTTTTTGCAGCTCTACCCAGTTTTTCAAAACCCCCACATAGTGGCCAAGATGGAGTCTGCCGGTGGGCCTCATACCGCTAACTATTCTCATCTTCCTCCCTTTCCCCTCTCTTTCTTGGAGTAAGTATCACTGGCGTTCCTTCTAAATCGAAGTTTTCTCTTAGTTTATTGGTCAAAAACCTTTTGTAACTGAAGTGCAGCCCCTCCGGACGGTTCATGACAAGGGCGATTTTAGGCGGCTTGGTATCGTACTGGGTGGCGTAGAGAATCTTTACCGGTTTTCCGTAGTAGCTTGGAATCTGGTGCTGTATCTGGGCCTCTTTGATAACCTTGTTGAGTTTCGAGGTTGGCAGCCACTGGCTGTAGTTTTTGTAAACCTTGAGTATCAAATCGTAAAGCCTATCCACCCTTTTTCCCGTTTTGGCGCTTACGGTGATGATGGGCGCGAAGCTTAGGTATTTGAATCTGTCCCTGACCTCCTTTACCGCCTCCTCGTAGCTTTTGTTGGCCTGGTCCCATTTGTTCAGCACTATTATGGAGCCCAGTTTGTATTTGTCTATATATCCGCCGATTTTTTCGTCCTGCTCGGTGATACCCTCGCTGGCGTCCAGCACCAAAAGGGCGATATCGGCCTTTTCCAGCATCTTTGTGGTTCTGTTTAGCGCATATTTTTCTATACCTACTATTTTGCCACGCCGTCTTATACCCGCAGTATCGACAAATGTGATGATTTTGTCTTTGTATACCGTGCTCTCGTCCACCGTATCTATGGTGGTTCCCGCCACATCACTGACGATGGAGCGCTCCTCTTTCAAAAGGGCGTTCAGCAAAGAGCTTTTACCCACGTTCACACGCCCCAAAATGGCCACTTTTATCTCGTTGTCGTCCTCCTCTTTCTTCTGCTCCTCATCCTCGATACTTTCGATAAAGCTGTCGAAATCCAGCTCATCCTCGTCCTCGATTTTCAGCACCTCTTTTTTCTTTGGCAGGCGCCTCTCTATCCAGTCCAAAAGCTTTTTTACTTTTCTGTTGTGGCTGACGGATATGGGAAATATATCTTTTGAGCCAAATTCCGAAAACTCCCAGGCTCTCTCCTCCTCTTTGTCGTTGTCGATTTTGTTTATCACCAGAGCCATATCCTTGCCAAGCTTTTGAAGCTCTCTGAAAAACTTTTTATCCTCCTCATCCGGAAGGCTTTTGCCGTCTACCATATAAAGTATGATATCGGCCTCTTTGGCCGCCTCCAAAGACTTCTCCTTGACCTTGTTGAAAAGCTCGTCTCTCTCTTCAAGCCCTCCCGTATCTATCAGCTCCGCCTCTTTTTCGCCTATTTGGACCTCTCTTTTCTTGATGTCCCTGGTGGTTCCGGCCTTTTCGCTTATTATCGCGTCGCGCTGTTTTAGTATCCTGTTGAACAGTGAGCTTTTGCCCACGTTTGGCTTTCCTATTATCGCTATCTTTTTCATATTCCCTCTGGTAGTTTTTCTATATATATCGATTCGCTTGGAAACGCGAAGTCGCTTCCATGTTTTTTCACTATATCCATTATCTTCATATTCACATCTTCTCTTATCTCCAGATATCTGGCCCAGTCGGCCGTATTGGTGAAACAGTAGATGAAGATGCTAAGCTCGCTGGCTCCGAACTCGTCGAAATTCACCAGCAGCGTGGCGTTTTTTGCAATGCCAGGATGAGATTTTAACATATTTCTGATATCTTCTAAAATCCCTCTCATCTGCTCTTTGGTGGTACCGTAAACCAGACCTATCCTCATTTTTATACGCCTGATGTTTCGTCTGGAGAAGTTCTCTATAGGGTTGTTGGCGATATACTGGTTTGGAACGGTAACCAGGGATTTTTCGAAGGTTCTGACCTTTGTGGTCCTAAGACCAATATCTTCCACCGTACCCTCGACGCTTCCCACCTTTATCCAGTCGTCGAGTTTGAGCGAGCGGTCCACGAGGATGCTAAGCCCTCCAAAAAGGTTCGAGGCCGTATCTTTGGCAGCCAGCGCGAAGGCCAGACCTCCAAGTCCCAAAGAGGCTATAAAGGCGCTTACGTTTATGTCCCACTCCTGCAAAATCGACACCAGGCCTATGGAGAAGATAAAAATTTTCAGCGTCTTTATGAAGAAATTTCCAATCTCCCTGTAAAGTTCCTTGCCAAACTTTCTCGTAAACCTGTAAATGGTCTCGTCCAAAATGTTTACCATATTGTAAAAGAGCCAGAAAATCACGAAGATTATGAGGCTTTTTATGATTTTTTGCGTTATTGCGTTCTCTATGCCAGATATCTTGAAGGCGAAGTATAGTCCAAGTATGATGAAGGAGAACTTGAGAGGCCCCTCCAGCAGTTTCAAAATCTTGTCGTCCATCGTGTTTTTCGTAGCTCTTGTAAGCTGCCTTAAAAATGTCAGCACAATCAGGGCGAAAATCTTTCTAAACACCAAAAAGAGCAGGAAAACCCCAAGAGCCTCGGCGAATTTATAAAGTGGTATGCCGATAATCTCGTTGTTGTTCAAAAAGTCCAAAATCTCTTTTTTCAGCATCAGCATATATGCGTATTTGGCTCCCAAAACCTTGGTTATACTGTAGTTCAGGGTTATATCGAGAGCTTTGGAGAGGTATGGGTTGGATGAGTGGGCAGCCGCGAAATCCACTATCTCCTTCGCTATGGCGATGGACTTTTCGGATTTGCTCTTTAGGGCGCCAAAAAACTCTTTGAGCCGCTCCTTTATTATCTGGTTTACCACCTGCTCTTTTCTCTTTTTCAGATACTCTATCTCTTTTTGGCTCTTTTTTACCAAATCCTCGCGCTGAAGAATTTTGTATCTCTCCAGCTCTATGGAGAACTTTTTCAGCCGTTTTTCGTAAAATTCAAGTTTTTTTGTCAGCTGTTGCAGTTTTTTCTCATCCGGATAGAATTTGATTTTGGGTAAGAAGGATAAAAGTCTATCGAGCCAGAGTTTATAGTTTTTATCTATTGTTTTGATTGTGTTTCTATTTTTTTCAAAAAGGTGGTAGTAGTAGCTGTATTCCAGGTTTAGCGTAAGATACTGGGAGCTGTTGGCGTCCACTTCCTCGATATCCTCTTTTATGTCCTCCAGCTGGTTTTTCAAATCCTCGTTCTTATCTTTCAGTTCGAACTCCCTCATCAGCAAAGAGTTTATTTTCATAAACAAGGAGATGAACTGCTCCTGGTCTTTTACGGTTTTGAAACTCACGTTTGTTTCACTATTTTGGGATATTATCTGTTTGGTCTTGATGATGAGGGTTTTATCGAGCTGGTAGTTGGGGTCTGATGTATTGAGCTCTTTTAAGAGGTTGTCGTAAAGAGTCAGATTGAACTCTTTGGCAAGTGTTTCGTTTATATCAGCCCCAAAAAGGGAGCCCAGAAGTATGATGAACGCCAGGATGTTTTTCATAATGCTCCTTTAATTTGTTACAATTTTATCAAAAAAGAGGAAATATGAAACTATTTTTGCTGTTACTTTTCTCGATTGTATTGAATGCCAAAATGGTAGAGGCGTATTACGATGTAAGATATGGGCTTTTTGGCAAAGTGGGGGAGTCGAAAGCCAAACTGGAGCAAAACGCCACCGACTATAAGATAGAAGTGGAGGCGAAAGCCACGGGTTTTGCCAA
>JAMOUF010000318.1 GCA_027068245.1 Campylobacterales bacterium
TACTCTGTCTGATTGGCATTATGTGTTTCATAGCCGGATGGTGGTTTTTAGCAAAGATAAAACAAAATCCGCTCTTTTCAAGCATCTGCACCTGCTGCTGGGGGTTTAAGTCCAGGTTTATGCCAAGCGCTTCGAGCATATCGGCACTTCCGCTTTTGCTGGTGACGCTTCTGTTGCCGTGTTTCGCCACATAACTGCCAAGAGATGGCAGTAAAAGGGCTACCGTGGAGGAGACGTTGAAACTGCCGCTTCTATCACCTCCTGTTCCCACAACGTCTATAAGTTTTTCCCTCAACTCCTCGGGTATTGGCAGTTTGACGGAGTGCTGGCGCATAATATGCGCGGCTTTCGCGATATCCTCGGCACTCTCTCCTTTGTTGTAAAGCTCTATCAAAAACTCCCTCGCCTCCTCGGCGCTCAGCTCATTTGCAAATAGTTTTTCAAACATCCATATCCTTTTTGATGTAATTGTAACAAAAGGCGTTATAAAATCTTCACATACTCCTCCATTCTCGCTTTTGGAATATTTTTAAGCGTGGGTATTTGCAGCACCTGGTAGCTTTTTTCCCCTTTTAGATACTTTAGGGTTATCACGTCGCCTACCTTCACCTCTTTGGAAGCCTTGGCCGGTTTTCCGTTTAGATAGACCACCTCGTTTTTTATCATATCCTGCGCGATACTTCGGCGCTTCACTATATTTACCGCATTCATAAACTTATCGATTCGCATCTTTCAAACTCCAGTAGTTTTCTTTTTATCTCAATTCCCGGCGTATAGCCGCCGATTCCGCTGCTGCCTACAACCCTGTGGCAGGGAACGTAAATCATATAGGGATTTCTCTTCATAGCCATCGCCACGGCCCTGTAAGCCCTGGGACGGTTTATCGAGATTGCAATCTCTTTGTAACTTCTACACTCTCCAAAGGGTATTTGCATTACGGCGCGCCTCACATCTTCCAAAAACGGCGTCGAAGCCGGTTTTAAAGGCAGAAAAAGCGGCTCGGGCTTTGCTATAAAGTAGCTTTGCAGCCACTTCAACCCAATGTGGGTTATATGGTTTGGCCGGCTTTTAGAGGGTTTTGCTATCAGGTTGATTTCCAAAAGCTCCCTGTGGTTCGCCACCACCTCCAAAGTGCCTGTGAAACTTTGCAGATACTCTCTATACAACTCCATAGCGCCTTAAAAACTCCTCGTCCACATCTATGAACCCTCTTTTTTGCAAATCCTCGATTACCTCTTTGGAGCATACCACATCAGGGGGCCACTCCCGTGGGAAATCGTCAATTTTCAGGTCTTTGTTGG
>JAMOUF010000319.1 GCA_027068245.1 Campylobacterales bacterium
GGTGTCCTAACCGCTAGACGATGGGGCCTTGTTTGAAGGCTAAATCGAATGAAATTCTACTAAAAAAAACTTAAAATAACTTTAAAGGGTGTTGATGTGTTGAGGTTTATCCTGCTTGTTCTCTTCATTGCCATTTTATACGCAGAGGAGAATTCTACAAAAAATTACAGGTGGTTTGATGATGGCAATCTAAACAGGAATTTCAAAGTTTTTTACAAAACCGTAAAAAAAGACAATACCCTTTTATGCAAAGAGAGGCTCGATATAACAAAACTGGAGTCTTTGATGGAGGAGCTTCCCTCAAATCCGGATAAAAAAGAGGAGATAGAAAATCTTGCCACGAAAATGCTGTTTAAATATATCGATATTCGCAACAGCGGCTGCTACAGCCCACAAAGATTTTTTACCAAAGAGGAGTTTTTAAGGCCTTCTGCAAAAGATTACAAAAAGATTGTAACAAATCCGATACTTGACAGGCTGGAGTTTGCCCTAAACAGATACAAAAAGATAAAAAGAAGCGGAGGATGGCAAAAAATCACCGCCAAAGATACCCCTTACCTCTATCCGGGAAAGGTTTATGAGGAGATACCGGCCATAAAAGAGCGACTGTATATGGAGGGGTATTATCATGGGGTTCTTGATGAGAACGGCACATTTACTTCGGATCTAAAAAAGAGCGTTATCGATTTTCAGTTGCATCACGGTTTAAAGCCGGACGGGGTTATAGGGCCTTTGACTCTGGAGGCTATGAATGTGAGCGTAGATGATAAAATCAAAAAAATTCTTATAAATATAGAGCGCTTTAGATGGTTTTTGGATGAAAACGACTTTTTTGTCTTCGTAGATATTCCCGGATTTTTTTTGGAAGTTGTTGATAAAAATGGCTCAATATTTGATTCAAAAGTCGTTGTCGGCAGAAAGAGCCGGCCCACGCCCATGATGCGTCACAACATCTCCTATGCGGTTTTAAATCCATACTGGAGGGCTCCAAAAACGATTATCAAAGAGGATATTTTGCCAAAACTTAAAAAGGGGAATTTTGAGAGACTCAAAAGACAAGGCATTATAGCCTCGACCGATATTTACGGCAAAAACAGAGTGAACTTTGAAGATATAGAGTGGGAGTATTTTGACGAAAACTCACTCCCGTTTTACTTTTTGCAAAAGCCCGGTCCGCACAATTTTTTGGGATATCTTAAACTGATGTTTCCAAACAGATTTGACGTTTATCTGCACGACACAAACCACAGAGATCTATTTAAATACACATTCAGGGCCCTAAGTTCCGGATGTATCCGGATGGAAAAGCCTTTGGAACTATTTCATCTGCTTATAAACAAAAACAGAAAGCTTACCTATAGAGATATCTTTGATATAATATGGAGACAAAAGACAAAAAAGATCGGTTTTAAAAAGAAGATACCTGTATATCTTATCTATATGACAACCTATGTGGACGAAAAGAGAGAGTGTTACTTTTACAGGGATATTTACGGGTATGATAAAAGAATGATGAAAAAGATCAGATGGAGGAGTGATGGATAGAAGGGGATTTATAAAAAAGGGGATTTTGTTTACAACGGCGATTATTACGCCAACGCTTTCCAAAGCGGACTATTATGAGAAGAGGCTCAGGCTTTACCATACCCATACAGGCGAGCATATCGACGCCACTTTCTGGGTGGATGGGGAGTATATATACGAAGAGCTCGATCGGCTCAATATTTTTTTGAGAGATTATAAAACGGATGAGATCTTTCCTATGGATGTTAATCTGATAGAGTATCTTCACTCGATAAAAAGAGCTTTAAGAACACAAAAAGAGTTCAACATACTCTCGGCATACCGCTCGCAAAAGACCAATCTCTATCTTAGAAAACATTCAAGAGGGGTTGCCAAAAACAGTTTCCACCTCTATGGCAAGGCGGTTGATATCAATCTGCCAGGATACAGGCTCTCGACGCTAAAGTATGCAGCCCTCTCACTAAGAAGAGGTGGTGTGGGATACTATCCAAAATCCCACTTTATCCATATAGATACAGGCAAGCCAAGGTTTTGGAGATATCCGAAACGATGATCGACATCGTTTTGTATATACATATCCTGGCCGCTACCGTCTGGATTGGCGGTAGTATATTTCTTTTTACTCTTGGAATATTTTTGCGGGACAAAAAGGCTCAAAAAGAGGTTTACTATCATATAGGTCCCCTTTATGGATATATGGAGTCCGTCTGGCTAACCGTTTTGATAGTAACCGGACTTTGGATGTTTTTCAATCTTGGAATCGACAATATAGTAAAAAACGGCTTTCCTGAAGAGTTCGCCTCGGTTATGACAATAAAGCTCTGGTTGGTTGCTCTTATAACCCTCTTTACGATCATTCATATGTATATCGCATTCAAAACCCACAACAAAGAGCGTGGAACTATTGAAAAGATGCTCTCAAGAGGCAGTTCGATGGCTATTTTTATACTCAATCTGATTATTATCTGGTTCGCTATGAAAGTGAGAGGTTTTCTATAGAAGTGGTGGGCTCGGCAGGACTCGAACCTGCGACCAACCGGTTATGAGCCGGTTGCTCTAACCAACTGAGCTACGAGCCCGGGTTGTTTTTTATATGTGGGTGGAATTATACAAAAATTTAAATCTAAATGCAAGTAGATGTTCCAAAATACCAAAAAGCACCATAAAATTAACGAAGCTGCTCCCCCCGTAACTAAACAGCGGCAAGGGAACGCCCACAACCGGAGCCAGTCCAATAGTCATCGCTATATTGACGCTCATATAGGTAAATAACAAAAAGGCTATACTTACGGCGACGACTTTCGTAAAATAGTCTCTTTTCAGCCTGAAAAAGATACTGAAAATATGTAATATCAGCAGCGCATATAGAAAAAGCAGTCCTACGGCTCCAAAAAAGCCAAATCTCTCTACGAAGTAGGCGAATATGAAATCACTGGTGGAGATAGGCAAGAAACGCAGTTTCGTCTGGGTAGCCTCCTGGGATTCTTTACCGCTCAAACCTCCCGACCCTATGGCTATGATGGACTGCTGGACGTGGTAGCTGGGCTTTTCGCTTAAAAAATCCTCTATTCTCTTTTTTTGATAATCGTGCAGAAGATATTTGTAGGAAATGGGAATAAACAGCGATAGAAATATTAAAATGCTAACCCAGATCCTCCAGTTGACGCCAACCATAAAAAGCACTCCGTAACCTATGATTAAAAGTATCAAAGCGGTGCCTAAATCCGGCTCCTTGGCAATCAAAAAGAAGGGCAGGAGTATGTAGAAGGAGAATTTTAGAAAATCTTTAAATCCATATCCCTCTTTTGGAGGAGGGTTTTGGGATATAAGATAGGCCAGCATAAGTATAAAAGCCGGTTTGAAAATTTCCGATGGCTGGATTGTAAAATGAATAAACGGTATCTCCAGCCACCTCTTTGCTCCCAGTTTGCTTACGCCAAAAATATCCACGCTTACAAGCAGCAGTATATTTATCCAGTAAATAAGCGGTATAAGCCACTTATACTCCCTGATTGGGGCCAAAAAGGCGGCTATAAAGGCTATAAACCCAATAAAAAAATATATAAGCTGTTTTTGGGCCAGAGCCGGATTTACCTCGGATATGAGGTAGTGTGAAATCAGCATAAAGGGCAGTATAAGCAATATAAGGGCAAAATCAAAATGTGTTATTATTCTTCTATCGATTAAAATCATTTGCAGATTATATCAATAAAGAGGCGATAAGTGAAGTTGGACGTAAAAGAGGATTCAAGGCTTGACAGATACCTAGCAAAAGAGCTTAAAAGCAGCAGAAACCAGGTAGAGCAGCTTATAAAAAAGGGTGCGGTCAAGATAGAGGGGAAAACTGCAAAAAAAGGCGGGCAAAAGATCAAAGAGGGCGAAAGTATCGAAATCGAATTTCCAAAAACGGAAAAAAGCGAAAAAAAAGAGGTGGATTTTCATATCGAAAAAGTATACGAGGATGAGGATCTTCTGGTTATAAACAAACCCAGCGGCGTGGTGGTCCATCCAGCACCCAGCGTCAAGGAGGCCACTGTGGTGGACTGGCTTAAAAAAGAGGGTATCAGGCTATCTACCTTAAGCGGCCAGGAGAGGCAGGGTATAGTTCACAGGCTAGACAAAGAGACAAGCGGTCTTATGGTAATAGCCAAAAACAACCAATCCCACCAGGCTCTTAGCGAACAGCTGCAGGATAAGAGTATGGGTAGATATTACCTGGCGTTAATCGAGCCTCCGTTGAAAGATGATATGATTGTGGAAAGACCGATTGCCAGAAACCCTAAAAACAGATTGAAGATGGGAGTAGTAGAAGGTGGGAGATATGCCAAAACCGCCTTTAAAAAGATAGCCCAAAGCCGAGATTTGAAAGAGGAGCTTATAGCCGCCAAGCTCTTTACGGGCCGGACACATCAAATAAGGGTCCATTTGGCCTCGATGAACCGCCATATCCTTGGTGATAGTTTATATGGTTTTAAGAGGCAAAGTGATAAAATTGGCAGAGTTTTTTTACACGCCTATATTTTATACCTTATCCATCCAAAAAGCAAGGAGTTGCTCTATTTTACAGCCCTTTTGCCAGAGGATATGGAGAGGTATTTAAAAAACAAATTTGAAATGGAGAGTATATATGAAAAGATTGAGCCAGATAATCTTATTGAGCTTTTTGATAATACTGAGTGGGTGCACTATCCAGCCAAAGGTATCAAAACCGAAGATTGACCCAAACCTTCCCAAAGTCAAAGAGGTCAGATATATACCGGACATTACGAAAATCGCCCTTGAGTGGACTCCCATATACAGCGAAAATATAAAGGGCTACTATATCTACAGGGGGCAAAAGGGGACCAAACTTACACGCATAGCAAAGATTGACACCAGGTTTTCGTCTCACTATATCGACAAGAAACTAAATCCGGATACAAAATACTACTATCAGATAACCGCCTTTACAAAAAGGGCCGAATCTTACCCCTCCCCGAAGCTTGAGGCAAAAACCCTGCCAGTTCCTGAGTCGGTCTCCTTTTTAAAAGCGGTAGACCATCTGCCAAGAATCATCAAGCTTATCTGGAGGCCCCATCCTTATCTAAGGGTGGATGGATATATAGTCGAAAGGGCCGATGAGAAGAGTGCGGATTGGAAAAAGATAGCCTATGTCAAAGACAGACTCAGTGCGGAGTATATAGACAGCGGCCTAAAAGACAATATGACCTATCTTTACAGGCTTAAAGCTAAAACCTGTGACG
>JAMOUF010000320.1 GCA_027068245.1 Campylobacterales bacterium
CTTGATTTTCGCTATAAGCTCCTTGTATCCGCCACTGTCGCTCTCGCTGGAGCTCATAATCTCCACCTTCCACCCCTTCTTCTCCGCATATCTGGCGTATGCTCTAAAGAGGTCGTTCACGAAGAGCGCCGCCTCGTCCCCTCCGGTGCCGGCCCTGATTTCCAGGTATATATCCTTTTCGTCGTTGGGGTCTTTTGGGATTAGCAAAACCCTGATATCCTCCTCCAACGCCTCCTTTTTAGGCTCCAGCTCCTTTAGCTCCTCCTTGGCAAGCTCTCCCAGTTCCTCATCCTCGATAAGCGCTCTGTTCTCTTCGATGGAGTTTAGGGTCTTTATATACTCTTTCGCCTTTTGGACGATAGGCTCTATCTGTGACTGCTCTTTGGAAAGCTCGGTCATCCTTTTGACGTCACTGGCGATATCCGGGGAGCTAAGAAGCTGGTTTATCTCCTCGTATCTTTCGATAAAGGGTTGGAGTTTCTCTTTTAACATAGACCTACCTGTTTTTTGATAGGATTTTACAAGATTTTAGAAAAAAGTCAAGAAGAGAGCCGCTTATGCGGCCTCATCCATGGAGTTTACCAGTTTGTGAAGCTTGGATACTTTCCTGGCAGCCGTATTTTTCTTCAAAATACCTTTTGTCACGTATTCGTGGATTCTTTTGTTGGCCTCTTTCAAAGCCTCCACCGCCTTGCCTTTTTCCCCTGCGGCCACAGCCTCTTTGACTGCTTTTATCATGTTTTTAAGTCTGGTTCTGTAAAACCTGTTTCTCTCTGTTCTCTTTTTTGTCTGGCGGACTCTTTTTAGAGCGGATTTGTGATTTGCCATACGCTTTAATCCTTTTTAAATTTATTTTAGGCTAAAATACTATCCAAAAAAAGTTTAAAATAAGTTTAAATTAAACAAGATTTAAGGAAGTTGTATGAAGCTTTTTGGAACGGACGGCGTAAGGGGCAAGGCCGGAAGAAAACTGAGCGCGAACCTGGCTATGCGCCTGGCGATGGCTGCCGGGATATATTTTAGAAAGAACAGCCGCACTAACAAGATAATAGTAGGCAAAGATACCAGAAGAAGCGGCTATATGATAGAAAACGCCCTGGTAAGCGGCCTGACGGCCGTGGGCTACGACGTGATACAGATAGGCCCCATGCCAACCCCTGCCGTGGCTTTTTTGACAGAGGATATGAGGTGTGACGCGGGTATAATGATAAGCGCCTCGCACAACCCCTATTACGATAACGGCATCAAATTTTTCAACAGTTTCGGAGACAAACTCCAAGAAAACGATGAGGC
>JAMOUF010000321.1 GCA_027068245.1 Campylobacterales bacterium
ATAGAAAAATATTGGAAAAAATAGCCCAAAACAGAGCGAAACTCAAAGACGGCACGATAGATGAGGGGCTTTTGGAAAATGCGCGGCAAAGTATGGAGCGTAGAACCAGGCTCGTTAGCCAGCTGGCGGGCAATTACGGCGACGTATACAGGTTTTACAACGCCATGGTTCTTGGAAGCGGTGAGCTGGAGCAGGGCAGCGGGGTAAATCTGCTGACGGTCCATGCGGCAAAGGGGTTGGAATTTAAAGAGGTCTATGTAATCGATTTGATGGAGGGAAGGTTTCCAAATCTCAGGCTGGTAAGCAAGGGTGGAAGCATTGAGGAGGAGAGGCGGCTCTTTTATGTGGCCGTAACCCGTGCGAAAGAGCTGCTCTATCTTAGCTTTGCAAAATACGACAGGGTAAAAAAGGAGGAGTTCGAACCCTCCAGGTTTTTGAGTGAAGCCGGGATGGTGGCTGGTTAGCCTTTGTTGATAACCTGCGCCATATCCCACATAGGCAGAAAAATTCCCAGTGCCAACAGCAGGACCAGTGCGGCTATTACAGCCAGCATCACGGGCTCTATGTAGCTTGACATATTGTCAAGAATATAGTTGAACTTCATCGAATAATACTCCGTAATCTTCTCCAGCATCTGATCCAGCTGGCCGCTTGCCTCGCCGGCCGCTATCATCTGGATAATCATATTCTCCAACAGCCCAGTTTCTCTAAAGGCCTCTTCGATAGAGGAGCCCTTCTCCACCATATGGGAGATTAGCTGAAGTTTCTCTTTGATGTAGCTGTTGTCTATCATATTCACCGAGTTTTCCAGCGCGTCCACTACAGGTATACCGGCTTTTATCAGTTCGGAAAAAATCAGAAAGAACCGGCTTAGCTGGGAGTAGTAAAGCACGTCTTTTATCAAATAGACCTTTAATAGAAATTTATCGATGCTGTATTTGAACTCCTCGTTCGTTTTATATAGGTAAGTTATGATAAAAAGGCCGGTAAAGAGTCCTAAAAGCAGGTATGGACCGTATGTGTTGAATGCGTGTTCCAAAAAGAGCAGTATCCGGGTTGGCAAAGGCAGCTCGGCGTTGAATTTCTCGAATATGGATTTGAATTTTGGTACGACGAAGCTGATTAGGATTACGAAGGCTATTGCCATGGCTCCAAGTGTTATGAGCGGATAGCGGATCGCCTTTTTGAACTTTCTGACATTTTCATCAATCTCCTCCAAGATATTTGCCAGCGTAAACAGAGCGTGGGCCATATCACCGGTTCTCTCACCCAGTTTTAT
>JAMOUF010000322.1 GCA_027068245.1 Campylobacterales bacterium
TCAAAAAGCCGGCCACCGTTCCCAAAGAAAACATCACGGGTATGGTCGAAAGCCCAAATATCAGCATCACCACCGCACCCCAAAACGGGCTGCCGGTAGCCGCTGCGGAAGCGGCAAAAAAGTATACCAGCCCACAGGGTAAAAACCCGTTTAACATACCCAGCAGAAAAAAACTCGTAAGGGATTTGGAGTGAATCAGCCTGGAGAAGGCCTCTTTGAAAAAAGGGAGTTTTGAGATATTGGCCTCTATGGAGGTCAGAAACTTCAAGTTTCCGGATAGGGAAAGCCCCATCAAAATCATAAAAACCCCGATTAAAAGATACAAAGAGCCGTGAAGAGTTTTGGAAATCAGCATAATGGAGCCCAGATATCCGAAAACCGCCCCGATTATCATATATGAGGTGACCCTGCCAAGATTGTAGGCAAGGTGTGCCGCCCCTCCCCAGAGCTTACCTTTCGTGGGGTCCACTTTGGCCGTGGTATATGCTATGACAAAGCCTCCGCACATTCCCACGCAGTGTCCCAGACTGCCTAAAAAGGCAACCGTGACAATACTTAAAAAATCTATCGTATCTATATCGCTCTCCTAAAACCTTATATTCAGATTGGCGTAGAGATATCGTCCGGGCTCGTTGATTAACACGGGCTCTTTACCGCCTATGAGGGATCTGCCTACATAGGTGTTGTTAAGGGCGTATGTCTTGTCGAACAGGTTGTCAACCCCTATATTTAGCGTAACATATCTGTTTATACGCCTTGAGCCTTTTACGTTTACTACACCCCAGCCCCCAAGTTCTCTCTCTCCGTTGTCACTGTCAACCTCTTTATAGCTGTCGCTTAAAAGAGCCTCTATCATACCAAAATTTTCCCCATCCTCATAGCTTAAAGCCAATCTTCCCCTAAGAGGCGGAATCATAGCCATATCCTTATCTGTCTGAGAATCGATAAGGTCCTCTTTCTCACCCCTTTGATAGGCGGCTGAAGCCTCCGCAAGCCAATAGTCGCCGATAGGCACGTTGAAACTTACGTCAAAACCATAAATTTTTGCGTCTATGTTGGTCCAGGTCAAATAGTATTTTTTAGGATCTTTGTTTCCCTTATTTGTCTTGTATGCGTAAATATAGTCTTTGACCTTGCTGTAAAAAGCGTTTGCTTTTATGCCAAAATTCTCATACTCTTTCTCTATACCGATATCCAGTTCCCGGTTTTTGCTCTCTTTCAAATCCGGATTGCCCTTTCTTGTCCAGTTTCCTTTCATAAATCCTATAAAATAGAGCTCCTGTGCGTCCGGAACCCTGACACCCTGCCCAAGAGCGGCGTAAACTTTGGTGCTATCGTCAATCTTGTAGTCAAGCACCACGTTTGCGCTTACATCGTCAAAATTTCTGGAGGTTTTGTTCTTGTAATAGTTTTGAATGGCGGCTATGTTTTTTATGGTCGGGTCGTTAAGGTTTCTCGCGTCGATATCGGTATTGTCGTATCTGGCACCGAATCTCACGGTCAGTTTGTCGAAACTCTTCTTCGCCTTCAAAAAAAGCGCGCCGTTTGTGGTATCCACGTTTGGGATTCTAACCTGTTTCGGTTTTTTGGAAGGCTCGGCCAGACAGACACCATTCCAGATTCTCTCACTTCCGTCCAGTCCCACACTCCATAAAATATCGGCGGCCTCGAAATCATCTTTGAGTTTCACACCTTTGACATAACTGTCTACGTGGTGAGTTCTGTAAAGCATAGGGTTTTTTGCCGCGTTTCTAAACTTGGTTCCCATATCGTGAACCACGCTGGAGTAGTATCCTTGCAGGGTCAATTTTTTACCTAAAAAATCTTTTATGCCATACTCCGAATTCACTGAAAGCGTCTTATCCAGCTGGGCGTCCATCTGAAAAGCCGGATATAGCACATCGGTGGCTTTATCACCCATCAAAGAGAGTTTTATATACTGCTTGTCGTCGATATCGTATCTGGTTTTTACGTTTACGGTGCTGCGATGGTAGGCTTTTATATCTTTATATTTTTCCTGATAGGCATAAGGGTCGTCTTTTCCAAGCTGTATCCAGTTTTGCTCCACCAGTGTATGTCCGTCACCATCCTCGTACTGGTCGGAACTTTCCGAAGAGCCGCTTACGGAGACCTTGAGCTTCTCATCCCCGGCATAAAGGTAGAACGAACCCTTTTTATAATCAAAGCTTCCGCCGATTAGGTTAAATTCCCCGCCAAATCCCTCTTTTGGCTCTTTAGTCTTCACCTTTATGGCGCCTCCCATGGAACCGAAATTCTCCACGTCAAAAGGTCCCTCCACCACCTCTATGGATTCGATATCGGTAGGAGAGATATGCATGGCCGGAGGGTCCATTCTGTTGGGACAGGCCCCGTAAATCTTGGCTCCGTCTATCAAAAAGTTGATATCGTCTCTTTTAAAACCTCTTAACACTATGTCGTTTCCGATAGCTGAGGCTCTTACCATATTTATCTCAGGCAGGAACTCCTGAAGAATCTGTGCCAGATCCTGCTGTCTGGTAAAAGATATCTCATCTTTGGATAACTCGCTTTGAACCTCGTCCTCTATGATGACTTTCTCTATATTGATGGAAGATGCAAGTAGGATTGAGCTAAAAGCAACCGAAATCAGCGATAGTTTTTTCATATTCCGCCTTTTGTAGTTTTAAGGAAATTATTACAAAGAAGTGTTAAATCTATATTAAGAAGATGCTCCAAAAAGGAGCAAGAGTGAAGCTGGCATTTTTAGTTTAACTTAGAATCGTTAATGGAAGGTAAACTACTTTTTGCCACACTTCACAAGTTCGATATTTTTAATACTCTCAAGCCTTTTGAGGATATTTTCCAGTTCGCTGATGTTTTTTTGGCACTCCTCCTCAAGCCTCGCCTTCTTCTCCTGAACTATCTTTATCTGTTTCTCTATCTCCTCGATGGGAATCCTGCAATCTTTTGCCGCCTCTTCCTCTTTTTGAAGAACCCACTCCGTAATCTTTCTCATAAACTCTAACATTTTTCCTCCTTTATCAGTTTGGTGAACTCTTTGAAAATATATTGGCTGTCATGGGGCCCGGGACTGGCTTCTGGATGGTGCTGCACGCTGAAAATCGGCTCGTTTTCATATACGATACCCTCGATGGTCCCGTCAAAGAGGTTTTTATGGGTGACTTTCGCGATTTCCTCGATCTGGGGAGGCACATTGTAGTTATGGTTTTGGGCAGTTATCTCCACCCGGCCGTCTCTTTGGTTTTGAACCGGATGGTTTCCTCCGTGATGGCCAAATTTAAGTTTGAAGGTTGGGTATCCGTGGGAGATACTAAGCAGCTGATGCCCCAGGCATATGCCAAACATGGGAATCCTGGCCTCAATCAGCCTCTTAATCTTTTTGTGAATCTTTTTAAGTATCAGCGGATCACCAGGACCGTTGGATAGAAACACCCCATCGACCAGACCTTTTTCATAATCCTCCACTATCTTGTCGGCATCGAAGGTATGCGGCAAAACCTCCACCTCCAGATTGGCCTCAACAAGGTTGTTCAGAATATTTCTTTTTACCCCAAAATCGAGCACATATATCTTCGCAACCGCCGGGGGCGGCTCTTTGTATCTGAAATTTACCGCGTCATATGTGGCGCTTTTGTGTATATACGGTCTTTTAGTGGAGACCTCTTTGATATAATCAATCTCCTCGATTCTTGGAGCGGCCTTTAAAAGCTTCTCAAGCTCGGCCCTGTCATCAATCTCGGTGGAGGCTATCATCATACAGGAGCCCCCGTCTCGGATACTTTTAGTCAAAAACCTGGTATCCACATCGCAAATACCCATAACGCCGAACTCTTTCAACAGCTCATCCAGACTTTTTTGGGCCCTGAAATTGGAGTATCTTTTCTGATACTCTCTTACTATGACCCCTTTGGCCCAGGCCCTCTTGCTCTCCATATCCTCATCGTTTACCCCCACATTGCCGATCTCAGGCATCGTAAAGGTGATAAACTGTCCCGCGTAGCTTGGGTCCGTCACAATCTCCTGATATCCGGTCATCGAGGTGTTAAACACTATCTCACCGGTTTTCGTTCCCTCCGCTCCGAAACTTCTGCCCTCCAAAAAAATTCCGTTTTCCAGGTAGAGCCAAACCTTTTTCATAAAAGCATCCCTCTTCTTCTAAGTTCATCTTCAAACAGCCTCTGATATACCAGCTCGAACTCCTCGGTTCCCGGTATAAGCCTCTTTTTGTAACTCTCTATCTTCTCTATCACGATATCCTCTATCTCGTCGTAACTTTTTATATATCCGGTTATGGCGTCGTAGATGATGTTTTTGACCTTGTTGTCGCCAACGTCGTAGTTTATCAAATCCTCGTCGTAAAGTTTTTTTAAAATCTTATGGGCCATATCGTTGTATTTATCCTCATAATCGAGTATAACGCCATATTCTGGTGCCAGCCTCTTTTTTATCATCCAAAAGAGCTGTTTGGCGTCAGCCAGGGTGAGCTCTATCTCCTCCTCGTTCTCCTCTATCAGCTGGCGCACCTTCTCATCCAACGCCGCCTCTTTTTTAAGTTCGGCCTCTATAACCTCCTGGGCGGCTTTTATAACCGGTTCTATCCCGGCCGTAAAGGTAACCAGCCCGCTTTTTAGCAGGTCAATAGCCACCTTGTTCGCCACATAGGGGGCGTGCGGGAGCCTAAGTCTCATAAACTCTCCTTATCTTATAATTGTATCGTTTCTATCCGGACTTGTGGAGATAATCGAGATTTTCGTCTCCACCAGCTCCTCTAAAACCTCTATATATGTTTTGGCCTCCAAAGGCAGGTCCTCGTATCTTCTCACACCCTTTACACTATCCCAGCCATCCAGCTCTATGTAGATTGGCTCCACGTTTTCCAAATCACTCGGCACATAGTCGATTTTTTCTCCCTCATACTCATAGGCGGTGCAGACCTTTATCTTTTTGAATCCGTCCAAAACGTCCAGTTTCATCAAGGCCATCTCGTCACACCCATTGAGCCTGCATGCGTATTTGGCGGCCACCGCGTCAAACCAGCCGCATCTTCTCTCTCTGCCGGTGGTTGTGCCAAACTCATGGCCCTGCTCTCTTAGCCTCTTTCCGTCCTCTCCAAAATCCTCGGTTGGAAAAGGTCCATTACCCACCCTTGTGGCATAGGCCTTGGCGATACCGGTGACTTTGCCTATATCTTTGG
>JAMOUF010000323.1 GCA_027068245.1 Campylobacterales bacterium
CATGCTTCTGCTCGCCACGGGTCTGGCCGGATTAACCGGTGGTTTGAGACGCAAAAGAAGAACATGACAAGTACTCCTTTGGGATGTGGTTTGCAGGGAGCAGGGCTCGAGCTTTTTCGGGTCCTGCTTTTTTTGTTGCGTATGTGAATACGGCATACAATCGTAAAATTCAGCTTTCAGAATTCTGCTTGTGGGTTTACAGAGAGCAGAAGATGCAGTATAAAAGCTGAATTATATAATATAGTCCTTTATAGATACAGACGGTCTTGTCCTGCTATTATCTTTCGGCCATGAACCAGCAAGAATCTTTTTCAAAACAAAGTATTACCGAGCATCTTCGTGATCTGCGATCATGTCTGCTCATCTCGCTTGCCGCGGTGACAGCAGGTTTTGCAGTGGCGTATGGCATGATCCGTCCCATTGCTGACTGGTTTTTCCGGACGCTCATGCGTGTCCTGCCAGAAAACAAGTCACTGATCTTTATTTCATATCAGGAAGGATTTTTTTTTATCTGAAGCTTGCATTGGTGTGCGGCCTGCTTTTTGCCAGCCCGGTGATCTTCATGCAGATCTGGCGTTTTGTGGCGCCTGGCTTGTATCAGCATGAAAAAAGGTTGCTGCTCCCCTTTACGCTCATCTCGACCTGCTGTTTCCTCGGAGGGGCTGCCTTTGGATATTTTGTTGTCTTTCCGCCGGCATTTCGTTTTCTCATCGGATATACGAGTGACGTGTTGGAGCCCATGCCGGCGGTGAGCGAATATTTCTCTCTTGCCCTGCGACTGCTGATCGCCTTTGGTGTATTTTTTGAACTCCCTGTTTTTTTGGTTTTTTTGGCAAAAATGGGGCTGATCGATACCGGATTTCTACGAAAAAACAGAAGATATGCCATTTTACTTGCCTTTCTTGTTGCAGCCGTGGTGACGCCCACCCCGGATGTGGTTAATCAGCTCCTCATGGCCGGGCCCCTGATTATTCTGTATGAAGTATCAATTCTGGCGGTGGCATTTTTTGTCAAAAAATGATTTGGTACAAAAACGCAGGATGTTGCCGGTCCTGTCGCCTGTTCACTGATCGTAAACGAACGGGCTTATGGGTGCCTTGAAAAATTAGAATTTTCGTTCGAGGTCAAGGAACAGGGAAATTAAAAAGCGCAGCATATGAGTGATATGTGAGCATTTTTTATTTTCCTGTGACGCAGAGATCGGGCGAAAAGGAAATTTTTCAAGGTAGCCTTATGTCAGGACAGGTACTGCGTCCTCATATGCGAGCTTGTTGGAT
>JAMOUF010000324.1 GCA_027068245.1 Campylobacterales bacterium
ATCCAAACCAGGTAAACAACGTATTGGGATTTCCCTTTATATTCAGGGGTGCTTTGGATATAAGAGCCAGCAAGATAAATATGGAGATGAAAAAGGCTGCTGTCTACGCTTTGGCAAACCTGGCTAAAAAGGAGGTGCCCTCATATGTGAAAAGGGCCTATAAAAACGCCGATATCTCTTATGGCAGGGAGTATATTTTGCCAAAGCCTTTCGATAGACGGGTATTTGTGGATCTGTCGGTGGCCGTGGCGAAAGCGGGTATAAAAAGCGGTGTCTCAAGGCTTGGTATCGAGGATAAAAAGAGCTGGATAGAGGGGTATAAAAAGCACCTTGTTGAGATGCTGAAAGAGGAGGAGGGGATAGACTATTTTTGATTTCGGTTATATTTTTTAACCCTTTTAAGCTTTCTAAGAGCGTTGGCCTCATAGAGTGTCTCTTTTCTAATCTCCTCTATGCTCTTTTGGCTTTGGGGCAGGTTTGCGGTCTTCTCCACGAACCTCTCCAGGCTTTTTAGGTATTCGTTTTTCAAAAGCACCTTCTCGATATCTTCCAGTGAGGCGAAAATTTTGTCGATGTAGGTTTTGAACTCCTCTTTCTCTTTTTTCTCGTCACCTAAAAACTTCACTACCCGGTTGGTGAACTTCTCCAGCTCTTTTACGTATTTGGCCCTTTTGTATTTTTGGATTTTATCCAATATCCGCCTTTGGGTATAATTTTATAAAATTGTATCAAAAGGATAGAGATGGCACAAGAGGTCAGCAGCGAGGAGTATAGATACCTGGAGCTTATGATGAATCCGGAAAACTACGGTGAGATGGAGGATTTTGACGCAAAAGGGTATGGCAAGAACAAGGAGACCGGCGAGATGGTGGTGATATACCTCAAAATCGACCCAAAAACCGGCCGCATAGAGGATATAAAGTGGCAGACGAACGGTTGCGGCACCACGCTGGTAAGCGGAAGTCTTTTTAGCAGGGAGTATAAGGGCAAAAGTGTTAAGAGCGGGATGGAGTTCACTAACAAAGTTTTGGATACAATCAAAGACAACCCCCCGCCAGACGCCGCCTGCGGAGAGGTGGTGGCAAGGGCTTTCGAGGCGGCCGTGAAGGATTATGAGGATAGAAAAAGAGGAGAAGAGAGGGAGCATATGGAGTATGTGACACTTAGCTGTCCTACCGACGAGGAGATGGGAAAATGAGAGAGATTTTCAGGAAAAAACATGAACTTTGGCTAAAGATGCTTTTCGTCTCATTCGCGCT
>JAMOUF010000325.1 GCA_027068245.1 Campylobacterales bacterium
AAAATAGCTCGAATCTATCATCCTTGCCATGGCGCAGCATGCTATTTTTGGCATAACCACCCTTTTTTGTGGCGCTATTATCTTTACGCTTTGGCCCATAAACCCCACACCGCAAAACAGAACCCATTCGTTTTGGCTCTCTTTGGCCCTTTTTGCCAGTTCCAGACTGTCCCCGGTGATATCGGCAATCTCGAATACCTCGTCCTTTTGGTAGTAGTGGGCTACAATGGTTACGCCCAGCTTCTCTTTCAGCTCTTTTATCTTATCTTGCAATACTTTCTTCTCATTCACACTGCTTCCTTTGTATAAAGCTACTATTATGGAATTTTAGCTAAAATAGATTAAAAATTTTAAAACCGAGGTGAATATATGGATTTTTTAACGAATCCAAATGTAATCTTTTACATTTTGGCATATATAGTGGGTGGAATCCCCTTTGGATATATTTTGGCTAAAATCTTCGCAGGCGTAGATATAAAGAGTGAGGGCTCAAAAAGCATAGGAGCTACCAACGTGTTTAGGGTGGTGAAGAAAAAGGATGAGAAACTGGCTAAAAAGCTGGCGATAGCCACGGTGGTTTTCGATGCGCTAAAAGGGGCCGTGCTGGTTTTGATAGCCAAGGCGCTGGGGTATCCGCCAGCCGTGCAGTGGATGGTAGCCATACTTGTGGTTTTGGGCCACTGCTACAGCCCCTTTTTGAAATTTGAAGGGGGCAAAGGGGTGGCGACAGGCATGGGAGCCCTTATGGTGCTGCTTCCTACGGAGACGCTTATAGGCATAGCGGTATGGGCGATTGTGGCAAAGAGCACAAAAATCTCCTCTTTGGCCTCTTTAGCCGGCCTTGCGGCCGTGGTGATATCAAGCTTCATCATCCATCCGCAGCTGCCGGGCGTCAAATCACACGCGCCCCTTCTCATACTTGCTTTCATCATCTTTTACAAACACCTGCCAAACATCTACAGGCTCATAAAGGGTGAAGAGAAAAAGGTGGCCCAGGCCGATGTATAAGATAGAGATAAAAAATCTGGAGTTCTACGCTATTTTGGGGATGTTGGAAAAAGAGAGGCATATGCTGCAAAAGGTCAATGTATATGTGGCTCTTTGGTATGAATACAAAGAAAACATCATAGACTATGCCAAAATCGCCTCTTTGGTGAAAAAAACCGTCAAAAAGGAGCGTTTTTTCCTCATAGAGGAGGCTCTGGAGCACCTGGCCTCCAAAATACACTCCCTCTATCCGGAGATAGAAAAACTCAAAATCACCATCTCAAAACCCCAGATTCTTGAGGATGCCGTCCCGTCGGTAACACTGAAAAAAAGCTTCAAACATAAAAAAGTTTAAATGAAGTTGAAAAAAAGTTTAAATTTAGTTGAAATTGTGATATAATTTTGGCAATTCTTAAAAAAAGCTAAGGGGCGGATGAATGAGAATCTTAATTGTAGAAGATGAGGTGACACTGAATAGAACGCTTGCGGAGGGACTGAAGGAGTTCGGATATCAAAGCGATATCAGCGAGAGTTTAAAAGACGCACAATACTATTTAGATATTAGAAACTACGACCTGATACTGGTAGACTGGATGCTTCCTGACGGCAGCGGACTGGAGCTTGTAACCCAGGTAAAGCAGGACAATCCAAAAACGGTTATCATAGTGCTTTCCGCAAGGGATGACAAAGACAGCGAGATAGAGGCTTTAAGGGCCGGAGCCGACGACTACATCAGAAAACCGTTCGATTTCGACGTTCTTGTGGCACGAATCGAAGCCAGACTCAGATTTGGCGGCAGCAGCATTATAGAGATTAAAGATTTGATTATCAATCCGGAAGAGGAGAAAATCATATACAGGGAAAAGGAGATAGAGCTTAAAGGGAAGCCTTTCGAGGTTTTGACCCACCTGGCAAGACACAAGGACCAGATAGTTTCAAAAGAGCAGCTTCTGGACGCGATATGGGAAGAGCCCGAGCTTGTGACACCAAACGTGATTGAGGTGGCAATCAATCAGATCAGACAAAAACTTGACAAACCTCTGGGAATTCAAACCATTGAAACGGTAAGAAGAAGAGGTTACAGGTTTTGTTATCCTCGCAAAGTATAAAAAGACGCCTTCTTTGGCAGTTGGTGCTGGCCTCGGCCGTGCTGATTGCCCTTTTTTCCACGATTCTTTACACCATAATCAAAAAAAACGTATATGAAGAGGTAAGCGAACAGCTTATAAAACAGGCCACATACCTAAGTTCGAGCAAGGAGATAAAGTCCGCATATCTGCAAAAGACTATGGGAATATCGGTGAAAATCGTCCCCAAACCCCCAAATATCCAGGACGTTACCGTCATAAAGACAAAAGAGAACAACAGATACTATCTAACCCTATTCTACCCTTACGACTTCCAGCAAAGAACCTACCTGGAGCTGAAAAAAGACGTTACCTCGATAGAGAAATTTTTGAAAAAACTGCTTAAAGTCATAATCATCACCAATATCATAAGTTTCTTTCTAATCATTCTTATAGCCTATCTGGTGGCAAGCTCCATGACCGTATACATAAAATCCCTTACAAACAAGCTTAGCAAGCTGAACGAGGAGATGTTGAAGCCAATCAAGGTAAGAGACCTGCCCGACGAGTTTCAACCCCTTGGGAAGTCGATAAATATGCTGATAAACCGGATACAGACATTTATAAAATACCAAAAAGAGCTCTTTATAGGCATCGCCCACGAATTAAAGACCCCTTTGGCGGTTATGAAACTCAAAAACGAGGTTACGCTGATAAAACCAAGAGAGCCAAAAGAGTATATCGAAACCATCAAACTAAATATCAAAACCATAAACGAGATGAATAAAATGATAGAAAACGTGCTAAAAATCGGCCGCCAGGAGGCCGACCAGTTCGAGCCGCCCGTTAGAATGGATCTGATAGAGTATCTTAGGGAAAAGAGCAGAAACTACCAGCTTCTGGCAGAAAACGAGGGGAAGCGGCTCAAAATGGACCTAAAACCCAAAAGTTATACAATGATGCTCCAACCCACCCTTTTGAACCACATCATCCAAAACTTCATACAAAACGCGATAAAGTTCACCCAAAAAGGCGGGACAATCGAGCTTAAATCCACCCCTGTAAAAGAGGGTATAAAAATAGAGGTTATGGACGAGGGGCCGGGAATAGACGAGAAAAAAGACCTCTTTGCGCCCTTTAAAAGAGAGGGGGAAAAGGGGGGCGTGGGCCTTGGGCTCTTTTTGGCTAAAAGCGCGGCGGACGCCATGGGGGCAAGAATATATATAAAAAACAGAAAAGACAAAAAGGGGGCCGTAGCCACGCTTATCATTCCATCCAAACTTGTTTGTCCGCTTTGTTAAAGTTTTTTTAAGCCAAAATCGGCTATAAATCAGTTTATTAATAATTTTTGAGGGGGAAAATGTGTCTTTAATGATAACTGAAGAGTGTATTGCCTGTGACGCCTGTAGGGAGGAGTGCCCCACACAGGCTATAGAAGAGGGAGATCCTATATATATAATAGATCCGGACAGATGCACCGAATGCGTGGGTTTTTACGATGAGCCTGCGTGTATAGCCGTATGTCCCGTGGACTGCATAGTCCCAGACCCGGATAATGTGGAGACTATGGCCGAACTTAAACTTAAATTTCAGCAAATAAGCGCGGAAGAGGAGTGATGCCTAAACGCGTCGCCATCATCGATATCGGCTCCAACTCCGCCAGAATGATAGTGGTGGAGAGGACCAGCCGATTTGGTTTCTATCTGATAGAGGAGGCCAAAAGCAAGGTCAGAATCGGCGAGGGAGCCTACGAATATGGCGGTGTACTGCAAGAGATACCGATGCAAAGGGCTCTTAACGCCTTAAGAGAATTTAAATACATCGCACAAAACCTCAAAGCCAGAAAGATACTCTCTATCGCCACATCCGCCCTAAGAGACGCTCCAAACAGTGCCTACTTCAAATCAAAGGTAAAAAAAGAGATAGGGCTTGACATCAATATCATCGACGGCAAGACCGAGGCTCTGCTTGGTGGAATAGCCGCTGCGAACCTGCTGCCCGTAAAAGACGGTGTTACGATCGATATTGGCGGAGGTTCCACGGAGTTTGCTTTGATAAAAGACAAAAGGGTGCTTGATACCATCTCTTTGGATCTTGGGACGGTGAGGCTAAAAGAGCTCTTTTTTGACAAGGATAAAAACATCAAAAAGGCGATAGCCTTTATCCACGATGCCCTAAAGGATGTGCCATTACATTTCAAAAACGATACCGCCATAGGAATCGGCGGGACCATAAGAGCTATAAGCCGGGCCATAATGATAAAAAACAACTATCCGCTCGATAAACTGCACGCCTTTACCTACGATGTCAAAGAGGAGATGAAATTTATCGATAAAATCATCACCTCCCCGGTAACGAAACTTAAAAAACTAAATATCAAAAAAGAGCGCTACGATACAATAAAAGAGGGAAGCCTGATATTTAGGGAGGTGCTTAAATTTTTGGATGCAAAAAGGGTTGTAACCAGCGCGGCAGGCATCAGAGAGGGTCTCTTTTTGAAAGATCTGCTTAGAAACAGCGGATACAGGTTTCCGCCCAACTTCGAGCCCAGCGTCAGAAGCATCCAGGACAGGTTCTGCCTTGACGAAAAACGGTGCAGATGCATCCACGGATATACAAAAAAGATATATGAGAGGCTATATCCGCTGTTTGATCCACAAAAAGAGCATGAAAGAGAGTTGCTTATCGCCAGCAAACTGCTAAATATCGGGATAAAGATAGATTATATGGAGCACCACAAACACAGCTCATATATTATTTTAAACGATCTGAACTACAACGTAACCCATCAAGAGATCGTCACCATAGCCACGCTGGTCAGGTATCACAAAAGAAAGCTGCCCTCTAAAAACCATATAAAAAATTTCGCCCCGCTTCTTCCACCTACAGATACCATCAACTGGTTAAGTTTCATTCTCTCTTTGGCGGAGACGTTAAACAGGGATCTTACCTGCCCAAATATCAGCGTGGAATTTGCAAAAAAGGTTTTGACGATCTATACTGACAGGGAGCTTTACCTGGCCAAAGAGGAGATAAAAACCCTTGAAAAACCCGCC
>JAMOUF010000326.1 GCA_027068245.1 Campylobacterales bacterium
CTCACTCAATTCCAATACACTTAAACTGGATATATACTCAATAACATCTTCTTTTGTACAAGCCATTATACTCTCCTTCTGTTTTTTTTATGAATTTTCTTTTTGCTGTCTTATATTTTCCAATACGGTGACAAAATTTTGTTTAGGCGCATTCCAAACATATAGAAGGTTGCGCAACGGTGCAGTCCATACAGAAAGCAACATTCCAAGCAGTTCCTCTTTGCTCGGCAGCTTGGAGTATGCCTCGATTTTGGCTGCGTCTGCCACCTGGCCTTCAAAATAGCCCTGTTTGATTTTAAAGCTATCTTTGTTCTCTTTGGCAAACTCCGTTACAGTCTTTGCCAAAGTAACCAGGTCGTCTCCCCAAACCAGAACGTTTGTATCTTTCAATACAAAATCCTCTACGCCGTTGTTTTTAAGGGCTATCATGGCGAGAGTGTTTTTTACCACCCTGACCTTGAGACCCTTGTGCTTCGCTTCACGGCGCAAAGACTCCAGTTGAGGAACGCTCATACCTTTATAGTCGCAGTCTATGATGGCTGCAGCGTTTTTAAATTCGTCCGTCAGGTATGAAACTACCTCTTCTTTTTGGCTACGAGTCAATTTTTTACCTCCTTTCCGACAGAAGACTTCAAGCAGGTCTTACGGTATGCCCGCTATCTTCAGTCTAAGATGAAGCCTGTATTTAAGCTTTTATATCCATAAGTTCGTTGGTGTTCAGTTCAACTGCCGGGCTCATAGTCAAAGATATGGCACCGTGCTTGATATATCTGCCTTTGGCGGCGGCAGGTTTTAGTTTGTTTATCTGGGCTACAAAACTCTCTAAATTCTCTTTAATCTGCTCCGGCGTAAAGCTTACTTTACCTATTCCGGCATGTATGTTGCCCTTTTTGTCAACTCTGAAATTCACCTGACCGCTTTTGGCGTTTTTCACAGCTTTGCAAACATCCATGGTGACGGTTCCGGTTTTTGGGTTTGGCATAAGACCCTTGGGTCCAAGTATTCTACCGATTTTACCCACAAGGCCCATCATATCCGGAGTGGCTATGGCTATATCGAAATCGATGTTTCCGCTTTGAATCTGCTCTACCAAATCCTCGGCGCCAACCACATCGGCTCCGCACTCTTTCGCTTCGTCCGCTTTGGTACCTTTGGCAAAAACGGCGACCCTGACCTTTTTACCGGTTCCGTGTGGCAAAACCACCGAGCCTCTAACCATCTGGTCGGCGTGTCTTGGGTCGACGCCCAGCCTTAACGCCACTTCCACGGTTTCGTCAAATTTGGCAGATTTTAACTCTTTTATTTTATTTACAGCCTCTTCTACGCTGTATTCTTTTCCTTTTTCAATCTTTTCCAATAGTTGTTGAAATCTTTTAGAATTTCTTTTTCCCATTTATATACTCCGCAATTTTATTTTTTGCTACCACTTTTTTTCTGTGTGGTCCAGATTAATCAACAATCTCCACACCCATGCTTCTGCATGTGCCGGCTATAGTCTTTTTAGCTGCCTCGATATCCTCTGTGTTAAGGTCCGGCATCTTCGTTTTGGCGATATCTTCCAACTGTGCGTTGGTGATTTTACCAACTTTGTTTTTAAGCGGGTTGTCGCTACCCTTTTGAATACCGGCCGCTTTTTTAATCAAGTCGGAAGCCGGAGGCTGTTTTGTAATAAACGTAAAACTTCTGTCGCTGTATACCGTGATAACTACAGGGATGTTGAATCCCATCATATCTTTCGTCTTTTCGTTGAAAGCTTTACAAAACTCCATTATGTTCACACCACGCTGTCCCAGTGCAGGACCTACAGGAGGTGATGGGTTTGCTTTGCCAGCAGGTATTTGCAGTTTGAACTGGTCAACTATTTTTTTTGCCATTCTTTCCCTTTCTTATATTATTTTCTCAACTTGAGTATAAAGTATCTCCACAGGAGTGCTTCTACCAAATATGGAGACGTTTAGTTTAAGCTTGCCATGCTCCATATCGTACTCCTCCACCACACCGGTGAAGTTGGCAAAAGGCCCCTCTGTAATTCTTACCATCTCTCCGGGCTCATAGGAGACTTTCGGTTTTGGAGCCCCTTTCTTCTGGGCCTTTTCCAAAATAAGCTTCACATCCTGTTCGCTAAGCGGAGTCGGCTTTTTTGATTCACCGATAAACCGTCCCACTCTGGGAAGATTTTGAATCTTTTGCCAAAGGTCGGTATCCAAATCCAGGTTGGCAAAAACGTAACCCGGATAGATAGCCCTTTCGGTAATCTTTTTTTTGCCGTCTTTTACCTCAATCACGTCTTCGGTAGGAACCAGAACCTCTTTGATTTTATCTTCAAGATGTTCCTCTTTGGCAAGGTTTTCTATCGCTTTCTTCACGGCCTGTTCGCTACCCGAATAGACCTGTATCGCATACCATTTATGTGCCATAAATTTCCTTAATTACATTATATGAGACAGAATAAAAGACATTATTCCGTCCACAAGCGCCAAGAACAGCGACACAACCGTTACAACCAGAAAAACAGCTATATATGCGTTTTTAACCTGCTCTTTAGTCGGAAATATAACTTTCTGTAATTCTAATCTTGCTTCTTTTATAAAGTTGATAATGTTTTCCATAAAATTTCCTTTAATGGCAGGGCAGGAGGGACTCGAACCCCCGGCCAACGGTTTTGGAGACCGTTGCTCTACCAACTGAGCTACTGCCCTATATTTGTGGAAAAAGGGGTGAAACCCCTTTACAAATTATAGTTTTGCTTCTTTATGAATCGTATGTTCTTTACAGAATTTGCAATATTTTCTTATTTCAAACTTCTCTGGATGCGTTCTTTTGTTCTTGGTGGTGTGATAATTTCTTCTGCCACACTTTTCACAAGCCAAATGGATAATCTCTCTCATTTTTTACCTTTTGATAGGGAAGGGGAAACTTCCCTAAAAATTATTCTATGATTTTACTTACGACACCGGCACCAACAGTTCTACCACCTTCACGGATAGCGAATCTCGTTCCCTCTTCAAGGGCGATTGGTGCGATTAGCTCTGCGTTGATTTTTACGTTGTCTCCAGGCATAACCATCTCAACACCCTCTGGAAGAGTGATAGTTCCGGTTACGTCAGTTGTCCTAACATAGAACTGCGGTCTGTATCCGCTGAAGAATGGTGTATGTCTACCACCTTCCTCTTTTGTCAAAACGTAAATTTCCGCTTCAAATTTTGTATGAGGCGTGATGGAACCTGGTTGGGCAAGAACCTGTCCTCTTTCAACTTCCTCTTTTTTGGTTCCTCTTAGAAGAACACCAACGTTGTCTCCAGCCTCACCTTTGTCAAGCTCTTTTCTAAACATCTCAACGCCGGTAACTGTTGTTTTTTGGGTTGGTTTAAGACCTACTATCTCGATTTCGTCACCAACTGTTACAACACCTCTTTCAATTCTACCAGTAACAACGGTTCCCCTTCCGGAGATTGAGAAAACGTCTTCGATTGGCATCAAGAAAGGCTTGTCGATATCTCTTTCCGGAGTTGGGATATACTCATCCACAGCTTCCATAAGCTTAAGGATTTTTTCACTCCAAGGTCCAAGGTTTCCTTCTTTGGCCTCTTCAAGAGCTTTAAGAGCGGAACCTGCTACTACAGGAACGTCATCTCCTGGGAAATCATACTCGTTTAGAAGCTCTCTAACTTCCATCTCAACAAGTTCAAGAAGCTCTGGGTCGTCTACCATATCCTCTTTGTTTAGGAAAACGACGATGTATGGAACGCCAACCTGTCTTGCAAGAAGGATGTGCTCTCTTGTTTGTGGCATAGGACCGTCCGCTGCAGAAACAACAAGGATAGCTCCGTCCATCTGTGCGGCACCGGTAATCATGTTTTTAACATAGTCGGCGTGTCCCGGACAGTCAACGTGTGCGTAGTGTCTTTTGTCAGTTTCGTACTCAACGTGAGAAGTAGCGATGGTAATCCCTCTTTCTCTCTCTTCAGGTGCGTTGTCGATTTGGTCGTAGTCTCTTTTTTCAGCGAAGCCTTTTTCTGCAAGAACTGCAGTTATAGCGGCAGTCAAAGTAGTTTTACCGTGGTCAACGTGACCGATGGTGCCGATGTTTACGTGCGGCTTGGTTTTGACGAATTTTTCTTTTGCCATTTATATCCTCCATTTAAGATTAATTGTGGGGTAATTATATCAAAAATATACCCGTTTTTATCAAATTTTCTTATCTTACGTGAATGGAGCCCAGAAGCGGGATTGAACCGCCGACCTCTTCCTTACCAAGGAAGTGCTCTGCCACTGAGCTATCTGGGCATATTCACACAACTGCATGCTCAACAATAAAATCCGGAAGCAAAACTAAGTAGATCGCAAGAAGATACATAGTTCAGCTCCCAGTTTCATGGAGCGGGAGACGGGACTCGAACCCGCGACCCTCAGCTTGGAAGGCTGATGCTCTAGCCAACTGAGCTACTCCCGCATATGACACGTAAATGGTGGTGGGAGGAGGATTCGAACCTCCGAAGGCGAAAGCCAGCAGATTTACAGTCTGCCCCCGTTGGCCACTTGGGTATCCCACCTTTCGTGTCTCACTGGTCAAACACTGAATGGAGCCGGTGAAGGGACTCGAACCCCCGACCTGCTGATTACAAATCAGCTGCTCTAGCCAACTGAGCTACACCGGCAACTTCATTTCAAATGTGGACGAAATTATATATATTTTTTCACTCTTTGTCAAGAGCCGGGCTCAGCCCAGCAGCTGCTGAACCTTGTTTACCACGTTTTCGACGGTAAACCCATACTCTTTGAAAAGCACGTCACCAGGGCCGCTCGCTCCAAATCTGTTCTCCATCGAGATAGTCATATCGGCAAACCTGTACCACTCAAGCGCGCTTGCAGCCTCTATCGCAAGCACTTTCGTAGCCGGGTCGAAAACCCCTCTTTGATACTCCAAATCCTGCTCCAAAAAGAGCTCCATACAGGGCATACTTACCACGTTTGCGTTTATACCTTTCTCTTCCAAAGCGCATCCGGCCTGCAAAGCCAGCATTACCTCGGAGCCGCTTGCGGCCAGGGTTACCGTGGCGTTCTCCCTCTTTTTGATAATGTATCCTCCT
>JAMOUF010000327.1 GCA_027068245.1 Campylobacterales bacterium
TATCATAAAGGTTCTCTCATCGTTTCTCATCTTGTTGATGGCCTCGCTCACTTTTTTCAAAGCGTCGATGTCAAGCCCTGAGTCTATCTCATCCAAAATAACGAAATCCGGCTCCAAAATCTCCATCTGCAGTATCTCGTTCAGCTTCTTCTCACCACCGCTGAAACCCTCGTTGAGGCTTCTGTGTATCATCTCCTCTTTCATACCAAGCTCTTTAATTTTTTCTTTTAAAAGCCTTAAGAACTCGGCCGGATTTAGAGGCGGAAGTCCCAAATGTTTTCTTTTGGCGTTGAGAGCCGTTCTTAAAAAGTAAGCGTTGTTTACGCCTGGAATCTCCACCGGGTGCTGAAACGCCATGAAAATCCCCTCCAAAGCCCTCTCCTCAGGAGGCATATGGGTAATATCTTTGCCTTTGTAGATGATTTTACCCTCCGTTATCTCCACATCCGGATGGCCCACAATCGCCTTTGAGAGCGTGGATTTGCCCGCACCGTTTGGACCCATTACCGCATGGACCTTTCCTTTGAAAAAGTCCAGGTTTACACCTTTTAGTATCTCTTTTTCACCGATTTTCGCGTGAAGATTGTCGATTATCATTATTTTTTCCATGTTGTTTGTCATCCTACTGCCCCTTCTAAAGTTAAATCTAATAATGCTTTCGCCTCTACCGCAAACTCCATAGGAAGTTTGTTCAGTACATCCTTACAAAACCCGTGAACTATCATACTCACCGCATCCTCTTCACTGATACCTCTTTGTCTTAGGTAAAAGAGCTGCTCTTCGCTTATTTTGCTGGTGGTTGCCTCATGCTCCACCTTGGCGTTTTCACACTTGCTCTCCAGGTATGGAAAGGTGTGTGCCCCGCACCTGTCTCCTATAAGAAGCGAGTCGCACTCGCTGTAGTTTTTGGCCCCATCGGCGCTTTCATGCATCTTCACGAGGCCTCTGTATGTATTTTGCCCCTTTTGTGCGGAGATACCTTTGGAGATGATGACGGATTTTGTGTTTTTACCTATATGTATCATCTTGGTCCCCGTATCGGCCTGCTGTGCCAGGCGGGTTATGGCCACCGAGTAAAACTCGCCCACGGAGTTGTCCCCTTTGAGTATGCAGCTGGGGTATTTCCAGGTGATTACCGAACCCGTTTCTACCTGGGTCCATGTGATTTTGGAGTTGTCCCCGTCGCAAAGACCCCTTTTGGTGACGAAGTTGTATATGCCGCCACGCCCTTCTATATCTCCGGGATA
>JAMOUF010000328.1 GCA_027068245.1 Campylobacterales bacterium
GAACCGTTTCATAAAAATCAATATATCATATTAAAAGTTATAAACTATTGAGGCTTTGGAGATGGTGTCGGTCTTTTTTTTACCCTCCACCGGCATATTGTCATACTTTAGCTCGAAGCTGATTTTGAAACTGAAGTTTCCGGATATGAGAAGTTTCATATGTGATTTTAGGTTGGTTTCGAAGTCTTTGTTGTTTTCTATGTTGTAGATATAGTTCACATCCAGTTTGAATCTGTTTTTTTTAGTCAGCTTGTATAGATACTTTATCTCCCCTTTCAGGTAGTTGAAGCTTTTATTGGTGTTGTTGGTGTAGATATCCCTTCTAAACAGGTATCCGGCCAGGGTGTCGAGGCTGTTTTTGGCGTCTTTGTATATGGTAAGGCCGATACCTGGGTTTATGTTGTACTGCTGGGAGTATCCCTCGAATACGTTTCTTAAGAAGCCGTTTTGCAAATAGTAGTAAAAATCCCGTTTTTTATAATAGTAAAAGTCCAACTCCCCTCTTATCCTCTCGCTGCTCTTCTCACCGTTTCTGGTGGAGGTGTAGACGTCGGCTTTTATTTGGGTTTTGTATTTTGCCGATGGGCGGTATGTGAGTTTGTATCCGGCGCTCAGTGATTTGACGTTGGTGTTGCCGGTGGTGCCGAAATACCCAAACTCAAGCCGCTGTTTTATCTCTTTGGAGGCAAAGAGCGTAACGGCCAGCAGTAAAAAAAGTCCTATTCTCATTCATATCTCCGGATATTACAAAATAACATTTTATCAATTTTAAGTAAAAATTAGTTAAAATTTTCCTTAAAAAAGCCAAGGCACTACTATGACAAAATATATTTTCGTAACCGGAGGGGTTTTAAGTTCTTTGGGAAAGGGGATATCGAGCGCGAGTATCGGGGCTTTGCTGAAAAACAGCGGCCTGGATGTCTCTATACTCAAAATCGACCCCTATATCAACGTGGACCCAGGCACCATGAGCCCGCTGGAACACGGAGAGGTTTTCGTTACCGCAGACGGAGCGGAGACCGACCTTGATTTGGGCCATTATGAGCGTTTTTTGGACGTCAAGCTCTCCAGGCTCAACAACTTTACCACCGGACAGGTCTATATGTCGGTGATACAGCGTGAGAGAAAGGGGGACTATCTTGGCAAAACCATCCAGGTGGTTCCCCATATAGTCGATGAGATAAAGAACCGGATAAAGCGCGCCGGAAAAGGCAAAGACGTACTTATAGTGGAACTTGGCGGCAC
>JAMOUF010000329.1 GCA_027068245.1 Campylobacterales bacterium
GGCTGGCCCCGGAAACAACGGTGGCGACGGTGTGGCGGCCGCCAGGCAGCTTTTGGGCGAATGCGAGGTGAATCTTGTGATGCCTTTGGGTGCCAAAAGCGAAATGTGCAAGATGGAGCTGGAGAGGTTTTTGGCCTGCGGCGGCGAGCTTGGCGATGATATAAAAGAGTGCGACGTGGTTGTGGACGCGATTTTTGGAAGTGGGCTAAAAAAGGCTTTGAGCGAGGAATTGGTAAAAATCGTCACACGCCTAAACGGTTTTGACTCCTTTAAAATAGCCTGTGACATCCCCACGGGGCTAAACCACAAAGGTATCCCTTCGCCTATCGCCTTTATAGCCGACGTGACGGTGACGATGGGTGCTTTGAAACTCGCTCTTTACAGCGACGCGGCAAAGGACTGTGTGGGAGAGGTCGAAGTGGCTACACTTGGGGTAAGCCGGGAACTTTACGAGATGCAAAGCGAATATAAGCTGCTTGAAAGTGATGATTTGAACCCACCTCACAGAACCAGGCAGAATGTCAACAAAGGGGATTTTGGGCATCTGGCGGTGATAGCCGGAGAAAAAGAGGGGGCTGCTGTTATGGCGGCTCTAAGCGCGCTTAGGTTTGGGGCAGGTCTTGTTACGGTGGTTAGAAACGAGCCTTTTATAGCTCCATATGAGCTGATGCACTCAAACTCACTGCCTCCAAAGTGCACCGCATTGGCCGTGGGGATGGGGCTTGGGATGGAGTATAGCGACGATGAGTTCAAGGAGCTGGTGCTTGGATGCGAAAAGCCTATGGTAATCGATGCGGACCTTTTCTACTCCCAAAAGATTTTAGAGCTGTTAAATCGTAAAAATATCGTTCTAACCCCTCATCCAAAAGAGTTCGCCTCCCTTTTGAAAATCACCTCTATAGGAGATTTTGGCGTAGATGAGATACAAAGCGACAGGGTAGGCTTTGCGCTTATGTTTTCCAAAAAGTATCCGGATGCAGTTCTGCTTTTAAAGGGTGCCAATCCGATTGTCGCCAAAGATAAAAATATCTATATAAATCCCCTCGGAACTCCGGCTTTGGCAAAGGGCGGCAGCGGAGACGTGCTAACGGGCCTCATCGGAGCCCTTTTGGCACAGGGCTACAATCCGCTTGATGCGGCCATAAACGGCACGCTGGCACACGCTTTGGCCTCGAGGATGGTGGATGTGGATGATTTTGCCCTGACTCCTTCTGATTTGATAGAGGCGGTTGCGAGGATA
>JAMOUF010000330.1 GCA_027068245.1 Campylobacterales bacterium
GGCAACTTTTTTGCCGGAAGCCAAAGGGGGTAATATGATACAAAAGATAAAAGATTTTTTGGGACTGGATATCAAAGAGGATAAATACGCCTTGGTAGATGATGAGGTCTTTGGAAAAATAGCAAAAGCCAAAAAACCGGACTTTTGGGTAAAATCCACCTGCGGATATTGCGGAGTTGGGTGCGGGCTCTATATTGGAGTAAAGAAAGGCAAAGCCACCTACACCAAAGGAGACCCAAAACACGCAGTAAATATAGGAACCCTTTGTCCAAAGGGCTTAAGCGAACATCAGATGCTCTACGCTTCAAACAGAGTCTTAAATCCAAAAATAAAAAAGGGAGCCCACTTTGTAGATGTTAGCTGGCAGGAGGCTTTTAGTCATACGGCTGAAAAATTTAAAGCCATTGGCGAAAAATATGGCAAAGAAGCGGTAGCGGTTATCTCAACCGGACAGCTTTTGACGGAGGAGTTTTATGTTTTAGGAAAGTTTGTCCAGCTGGGGCTTGGCACAAACAATTATGACGGCAATACCACTTTATGTATGGCAAGTGCGGTAATGGGCTACAAACAAAGCTTTGGCAGTGACGGACCAACGGGAAGTTACGAAGATATCGCAAAAGCCGAGGCGGTCTTTGTCATAGGAGCAAACCTCTCTGACAACCACCCTATCATCGTCCACCATCTGATGAAAAACAGAAAAAACAAAAAAATTGTAGTCATAGACCCAAGACGCTCAAAAACAAGCCAGCTCTCAGATATCTATGTGCCAATAAAACCAAGAACCGATTTAGCCCTTTTAAACGGCTTAGCCTATATCATCTGGGAGCAAGGGTGGTATGATGAGAAGTTTATCAAACACAAAACCAACGGCTGGAGGGAGTTTGTAAAGCATATCCAAAACTACAAACCAGCAGAGGTAGCCTATATAACCGGAATCGATACAAAGAGCCTCTATACTTTGGCAAAACTCTACGCCACAACGCCAAAAAGCCTTATTTGCTGGACGATGGGGGTAAACCAGTCAGCCCAGGGAACCGATACGGTAAGTGCAATTAACAACTTGGCTTTGATGAGTGGAAAAATAGGAAAAGAGGGGTGTGCTCCATTTAGCATAACGGGTCAGTGCAACGCTATGGGGACCAGGGAGTTTGGCTTTACCTCGGCAATTCCTGGATATAGAAAGTTTGAGAGCAAAAAAGATAGGCAAGAGTATGCGGCTTTGGCAAAT
>JAMOUF010000331.1 GCA_027068245.1 Campylobacterales bacterium
TATCTTTTTGATTGAACTCATACTCCTCCAGATAGTCGTTTAAAATCTCGGCCATCACCTTCAGCCGCCCCTCGACGTCAAGATGGGGCAGCTTTTCTTCCAAAAAGGTATAAAGGTCCTTCGACTGCTCTTTGCAGTGTTGGTGCAGGGCTTTTATATCCAATCTCTCCTCCTTAACCATCTGTATATATAGTAAGCTATGGCTACATTTACAGCCCAGACGGCCAGATAGCCGTATTTCCAGTCAAGTTCGGGCATAAATTTGAAATTCATCCCGTAATTTCCCACGATAAAGGTAAGGGGCAAAAATATGAGGCTGATAGCCGCAAGTCTTTGCATCGCCTGGTTCATCTTGTTGGATATGAACCCCATCAGAAGGTTTTGCAGATAGCCTGTCCTGTCAAGATATGATTTTGACTCGTTTATAAGATAGGTAAGGTGCTCTTTGAGGTCTATAAACTCATATTTGAGTTTTTTTCTGATGGTGGTGGGAAGATGGTTGTAAATCTTGTTTATCACGTCGTTTTCCAAAACGCTCTGCTTTGATATTCTGTTTAGCGAACGCCTGGCGAAATAGAGGTTCTTCTGTATCTCCTCCTCATCCACCTTCTTATCGAAAATTTTGTCCTCGATAACCTCCAGTCTGTCGTCGATAAAATCCACGATATCCATCGTGTTGTCTATCAAAATATCCAGGATTACATAGGTAAGATACTCTATTTTGTCCGTTGGCTTGTAACGCCTGTAAAACCTGGAGACCATCTTTTTGATGATATCCTCATATTTACAAAGAAAAATCAGTTTATCCTCCGTCACCAGCAAAACGATATTGAAGTCCTCGAACAGAAGCTCGTTTTCTTCTGAGCGTTTGAAAAACTTCAAAATGATTATTTTGAACTTTTCGCTCTCCTCGTAACTGACACTTTGCTCCTCACTTTGGATATCCTCTATAAAACTCTCCGGAAAACCCTCTTTTATCAGCCACTCTATAAGCTTTTTATTGCCAGGCGTTGTAAAAACTATCTGCTTTTTTCCGCTTACCAGCTCGATATTCTCTTTTCTATATAGCCTGTCTGCAAATATATACATTAAAAACTGCACCCCCTGTGCCTGTATTTGGCCAAAACCTCATCTACGACCGGTAAAATATCCTTCTTAAGAGGCAGTATGAGCTGGGCTTTGTAAAACTCCTCGCTCACAGGCAGCGGTGGGCCGCTAAAAAGCGTGGTTTTGTAAAGGGGTTTGAATCTTACCCTTACATCAACCCCTCTTTTTTTCAGCTCTGTATATATATCCTCCTTGGGACAGTAAAGAGAGGGTTTTAAAAGCAGCACAAATCCCTCTTTAAGCGTTTTTTTACCGCTTTTTAAAAAATCGGTATAGATGCTTCTATGGAAATGTTTCTCAAAAAGCTCTGTCACCTCATTACTCTTTTCTATCTCCTCTTTTGATGCTCCGGTGCAGCTATCAACACGATTTTTTATACCAAAGGATATGACATCATAGTTCCAAAGCCTTCCTCTTTTTACCCCGCCTTCCAAAAAAAGCTCTATCTTTTTGGCAAGAGCATCCTCTTTTACCAAAATCCTGACACATCCGCCATATTTCATCACCCACACCTCTGCCTCTCCCAAAGGCTCTCCCCAGCTTTGAAAGACGACCCTGTTTTTCGGCTCGAAGCTCTCGTAAAAGTTACTCACCACATCGGCCTCTTTGGAGCTCATATCCAAATCGATGTCGGTAAACTCCACATCTATGGAGCACATTTTAGCCACATTGGCAAAAAAAGTGGGTGAGAGGGCCGGAATTTTGAGCTTTTTAAACCCGTAAGCGTGTAAAATGGCCATATAGGCCACCTGGCTCTCTTTGGCAAAAATCTCGGTTAAACTCAAATTGACACCTGTTTTTTTTATGTTAGAATAGCGAAAAAAAGATTTTGGGTAAAGCATGAAAAATTTAATAATCGTTGAATCACCTGCAAAAGCGAAGACTATCAAGAACTTTTTGGGAAAAGATTATGAGGTTATCGCATCGAAGGGCCACATAAGGGACCTTCCAAAACACAGTTTCGGCATAAAGATAGAGGATGAGAAGTTCATACCCCAATACAGGGTTGACAAAGAGCACTCCCAGACGGTAAAGCAGCTAAAGGAGCTTGCCAAAAAGGCGGACAACATCTACATAGCCACAGACGAGGACAGAGAAGGGGAGGCGATAGGTTTTCACATAGCGCACGCCATAGGCAAGGAGCCCCAAAGCCTGCCAAGAATCGTATTTCACGAAATCACCAAAGGGGCCATAAAAAAAGCTCTTGAGAACCCAAGAACCATCGATATGGACAGAGTCAACGCCCAGCAGGCCAGAAGACTGCTCGATAGAATCGTGGGCTACAAACTAAGTCCGCTTCTTTCGAGCAAAATCCAAAGAGGACTTAGTGCGGGACGGGTTCAAAGTGCCGCACTGAAACTTGTAGTCGACAGAGAAAGAGAGATAAAAGCCTTCAAACCAAAAGAGTACTGGAGTATCGACGCGATATTCAACAAAACGATAGAGAGCCTCTTAAGCGAGTTCGAGGGCAAAAAGATAGAGAAATTCTCCATAACCGACGAAAAAGAGGCTAAAAGAGTCGTAAAGAAGGTAAAAGAGGAAAAAGACCAGTTTATCGTGGCTAAAATCGAGAAAAAACAGAGAAAGACAAAATCCCCGGCACCCTTTATGACATCCACTCTGCAGCAGACAGCTTCGAGCAAACTGGGATTTAGCCCAAGAAAGACGATGATGATAGCCCAAAAGCTATATGAGGGCGTAAATACGCCAAACGGCGTTACGGGGGTTATCACATATATGAGAACGGACAGTCTAAACATTGCCAAAGAGGCGGTGGAGGCCGCAAGGGAGGTTATAAAGAATCGGTTTGGAGAGCAATACCTGCCACAAAAACCCAAAGTCTACTCCACAAAATCGAAAGGGGCCCAGGAGGCCCACGAGGCTATCAGGCCCACGATGCTCGATTTCACCCCCCAGATTGCAAAAGAGTATCTAAGTCCGGATGAGCTGAAACTCTACACCCTCATCTACAACCGCTTTTTGGCCTCACAGATGGAGGATGCCGTATTCGAGCTTCAGACCATATACTTCAAAAGCCCAAGCTCCACATTCAAAGCCGGCGGCAGAAAGCTGATATTCGAAGGTTTTTACAAGGTTTTGGGAACGGAGGACAAGGACAAGCTCTTGCCGGAGCTAAAAGAGGGACAGAAGGCGGAGCTGACAAAGGTGGAGGCCCACCAGCACTTCACCGAGCCGCCCAGCAGATACTCCGAGGCCAGCTTGATAAAGACGCTGGAGTCTTTGGGTATCGGCAGGCCATCCACCTACGCACCCACCATCTCGCTTTTACAGGCCAGAAACTATGTGGAGCTGGAAAAAAAGCAGCTAAAACCGACCGATATAGCCTTCAACGTTATAGAGACACTTGAAAAACACTTTCCAGATATAGTAGACAGCAGTTTTACGGCAAAGATGGAAGAGGAGCTTGACGAGATTGCAGAGTCCAAAAAGGACTGGCAGAAGGTGCTAAGAGACTTTTACAAACCCTTTATAGAGCTTATAGAGAAGGGCAAAAAGGAGATAAAAAGCCAAAAAGTGGCCGAACCCATAGGCAGGACCTGTCCCCAGTGTGGCGCGGAGCTTCTTAAAAGAAAAGGGCGGTTCGGAGAGTTCATAGCCTGCAGCGCCTTTCCAAAATGCCGCTACACCGAGCAGATAGAGGAGCAGAAAACCTCCGAGGAAAGATGTGACAAATGCGGCGCGCAGATGGTGGTAAAAAGAGGTCCAAGAGGGGAGTTTCTGGCCTGCAGCAACTATCCGGAGTGCAAAAACACGAAACCTCTTGAGAAAAAAGAGGTTAAAAAGCTTGAGGTAAGCTGTCCGGAGTGCGGAGGAGAGATTGTGGAGCGTTTTTCGAAACGGGGGAAATTTTTTGGATGTGCCAACTATCCAAAATGCAAATTCGTCTCCAAATTCGAGCCGGTAGAGAAAAAGTGCGGTGAGTGCGGATACATGACGGCAAAAAGAACTTATAGAAACAAAGAGGTATACGAGTGTATCAAGTGCAAGCATAAAGAGGAGGTCCAGTGAAGATAGGCGTGGTCTCGGACAGCCACAACAGGGTGGAGAACCTAAAAGAGGCGCTGGAGGTTTTGCAAAACCGGGGAGCGGAGTTTTTTTTGCATGCGGGAGATATCGGAGAGGATGCGGCCAGGTATCTTCTAAAAAGCGGCATCCCTTTTATCGGCGTCTATGGCAATACCGACCGTTTTTTCATCCCAGACGCGCCAATTTTCAAAGAACCCCACTACTTCAAAATAGAAAACAGAACCTTCAAACTTATGCACCATCCATACTTTTTGACGCCTGATACCGATGTGGTGGTATATGGACACCTTCACAAATTCGAGTGCGAGAAAAAAAAGTCTCTCTATCTAAACCCGGGAGAGATATGCGCCAGGGAAAAACCGCTTATTGAGTGTGCGCTGCTAAACAGTGAGACATTGGAGGTGGACTATCTTTACAAAAAGGATGCATGGAACATAAAGAGGGTATGCCCATGAAAGTCTATCTTTGCGCCATAAGCAACATAAGCAGTGGAGTATGTGCCGAGGACTGCTCTTTTTGCACCCAAAGCGCCAGATACAAAGCCGATATAGAAAGATACAGATACAAAGAGATTGAAAAAATCGTCCAGGAGGCCAAAAGGGCCAAAGAGGCCAAAGCGATAGGTTTTTGCTTGGTGAGTGCCGGCAAAGGGATAGAGGACAAGATTTTGGACTTTGTAACCAGGGCTGCGTATGCGGTAAAAAAGGAGGTGGATATAAGCCTTATAGGGTGTAACGGCACCGCTACGAAAGAGCAGCTAAGAGAGCTGAAAAAAGCGGGAATCGACAACTACAACCACAACCTTGAAACCGCCAAAAGCTACTACGAACATATCTGCACCACCC
>JAMOUF010000332.1 GCA_027068245.1 Campylobacterales bacterium
TTTTATCGAGTCCATCTATTAGAGCATCCAGATCCCCATACAAAGTGGGCTCGCCATTGGCCGTAATGGTGATGACGTCGATATTGGGATATCTTTTTAGGCTCTCTTTGACTTCAGCCAAAACATCCTCAACTTTTGGAGGGTTCTCTATCTTTGCCACAGGCTTGGCCGGTTTTAGCTCGCAGTAGATGCAGTCGAAATTACAGCTCTTTTTGTCCGGACTCAGGTCAATACCCAGGGAGAGACCGAACCTCCTGGAATTTACGGGGCCGAAGGTGTATCTCATCTTCTGGTAAGGTCGTGGACCAGCTCCACCAGGTATTTTGCGTTCTCAACGGGCAAATCCGGCATCATCCCGTGGCCCAGGTTGAAGATATGGCCCTCTTTGGCACCCATAACCTCGATGATTTTTTCCACGCCGACTCTTGTCTCGTCCCTGTTGTAAAGCCTTGCCGGCTCAAGATTGCCCTGAAGCACATATCTATCTCCCAGTTTCTCTTTTGCAAGCTCCATAGGCGTCCCCCAGTCCACTCCAAAAACGTCGAATTTTCCATAGATTCCATCAAGGTATCCGGCAATTCCTTTTGGAAAGAGAATCACAGGAACGTGCGGATATCGCTCTTTTATAAACTCGGCAATCTCCACCATATAGTCCCAGCTGAACTCGAAAAATTTATCTTTTTCCAAAGCGCTCGCCCAGCTGTCAAATATCTGCACCGCATCGGCGCCGGACTCAATCTGCTTTATAAGATATGCTTTTATCGCCTCAGCCACTTTGATAAGCAGTGCGTGCATAAATTCCGGCTCGCTGTAGACCTTTTTCTTTATGGCCGCATAACTTTTGGAGCCACCACCTTCTACCATATATGTGGCAATAGTCCAGGGTGAGCCCGCAAACCCTATAAGGGCTTTATCCTTTGGAAGCCTCTTTTTTACCAGTTTTATGGTTTCATACACATATGTAAGCCTCTCTTCGGGAAACTCATACAAAGCGTCGATGTCCTCCATCGTCCTAACAGGCTTTGGAAACACGGGGCCCTCGCCCTTTTCAAACCTAAGCTCCATTCCCATCTCAAGTGGAATCACCAAAATATCGCTAAAGAGGATGGCCGCGTCCACTCCTAAAATCTCCACCGGCTGCAGCGTCACCTCAGCAGCAAGCTCGGGGTTTTTGCAAAGGCTTAGAAAATCCCCGGCCTTTTCGCGTACTTTCATATACTGTGGCAGGTATCTTCCAGCCTGTCTCATCAGCCATACCGGAGTATAGGGGGTCTTTTTCCTAAAACATGCGTCTATAAATACCATCTAACTTCCTTTAATGCTTGTGTATTACGGTATGGTCGGCACCACGGTGTAAAAAGAAGAGCCCAAGGGCCAGAGCCAAAATGCTAAGAGCGAAATAGAGCATCTCCAAAGCCCCTTCATACTCGGTATTTAGAACCCGCTTGAAAAAGCTGACTATCAAAACCATAACGATGACTTTAGCCAGTTTGTCCTTTAGCTGGTCCAGGTTCTTTATCTTCAAAACCCCACTGGATTCGCTGCTCTCAGCCGGGTCTATTTTGGAGATGAAAAGCTCGTAAAGACCAAAACTGAATAGAAACATAACCACTGCGATGAGGTATAAATCCACGGCTCCGATGATGTCTCCCACTATCTTTTCATGGAAGTTGTGGGGGTGGTGATGCGATGTCATCATCTCCACGGTATATACCGCCACATTGTATATATCAAGGCTTGCGACAACGAAGAGTATAATGCCTCCAAGCATCCCAAAAACCACCGCAAGTATAACGAAGAGCCGGCTGTCCCAAAGCAGCCTCTCAAAAATTTTCTCTATAAAGTTCATATCTCATACTCCATCTCTATCCATTTAAGCGCGATTCTGACCGCATTGGTGGCCGCACCAACCCGGAGGTTGTCGGCGACTATCCAGATATGGGCCACATTGTCCCGGTAGATATCTTTTCTGATTCTTCCCACATATGTCTCGTCTTTTCCAACCACCATAACGGGCATCGGATATTCGCCGTTTGCCGGATTATCCACAACCACTATGTTTTCTCCGTTGTAAAGCGCCTCCCTTACGGCTTCCGCGGTGATATCCTTTTCGAACCATACCGTGGCCGCCTCGCTGTGTCCTCTAAGTACCGGCACTCTGACACAGGTGGCACTCACCTCTATGTTTTTATGCATAATCTTTTTGGTCTCGTTGACCATCTTCATCTCCTCTTTCGTATAGCCGTTATCCAAAAATTTGTCTATCTGGGGGATGACGTTTAGGGCTATCTGGTGGGGAAATTTTTTATGCTCGCTCTCGTCCAGTTTGAAGGCGAAAAAGTCCTTCATCTGCATTACAAGCTCCTCCATGGCACTCTTGCCGGCACCGCTTGTGGCCTGATATGTAGCCACATCGACCCTTTTTACGCCGAATCTGTCTTCGAGGGGTTTGAGAGCCTGGACCATCTGGATGGTGGAGCAGTTTGGATTGGCGATGATGCCTTTGTTTTTCCAGGCCGCGATATCCTGGGGGTTGACCTCAGGAACCACCAGTGGCACCTCCGGGTCCATTCTAAAGTGGCTTGTATTATCAATTACTACGGCTCCAGCCTCCACGGCGAACGGGGCGAAGTGGGCCGAAATGGCTCCACCTGCGCTAAAGAGGGCTATCTCTATCTCTTCCTCGTCAAAAACCTGCTCCGTCAGCTCCTTGACCTTGACCTTTTCGCCTTTATACTCTATCTCGCTGCCTGCACTTCTGGCACTTGCCAGGGGGACCAGCTTGTTTACGGGAAAATCCACCTCTTCCATGACTCTTAGCATCTCTTCGCCCACGGCACCTGTGGCGCCCACTACGGCAACGTTAAATCTCTTCATCTATAACTTCCTCCTCTTTTGGACATTTTGCGATACTTATCACCTTGTCTCCGGCCCCGACTCTTACTATCATAACGCCGCTGGTGTTTCTGCCGGCCTTTCTGATGCTTTGCATATCCACTCTTATCATCTTTCCGCTTTGGGTTAGAAGCATCAAATCCTTATCCTCTTCCACCGTCACCACGCCTACCACATCGCCGGTTTTAGGCGTTAGTTTCATAGCGATAACACCTTTTCCGCCTCTGCTTTGCTCTCTATACTCTTTTGCCTCGGTCCGTTTTCCGATACCCTTCTCACTCACCGTCAGAAGTTCTTGCTCCTCGCTTTTGATGGTCTCGGCCCCAACGACCCTGTCGCCTTCGTGTTTGAAGCGTATGCCGGTTACGCCCCTCGCACTTCTTCCCATCTCTCTGACCTCTTCGACCCTGAAGCGTATACACATACCCTTTTTGGTGATGATAAAGAGCCATTTGACCTCCGGGTTTACGATTTTAGCCGTTACCAGCTCGTCGTCCTCATCCAAAGATATGGCCCGCACCCCTTTGCTTCTGATGTTGCTGAACTCAGCCAGGTTGGTTCTTTTTACGATGCCTTTTTTGGTAAAGAAGGCCAGGGATTTCTCCTGGCTGAAATCCGTGGTTGGGATGATAGCCATAATCTTTTCGTTCGGCTCCAGTGCCAGAAGGTTTACCACCGCTTTTCCCTTGGCGTTTCTGCCCGCTTCCGGAATTTTGTAGACTTTGAGCCAGTAGAGCTGCCCTCTATCGGTGATAAACATCAGCGTATCGTGGGTGTTGGAGATGAAGAAATCCTCTATAAAGTCGTCTTCGTATGTGGTGACGGCGGTTTTTCCCTTGCCGCCCCTTCTTTGTTTCTCATACTGCTTTAGAGGAACCCTTTTTATATACCCTCGGTGGGTGATGGTTACCACCATAGGCTCGTTGGGTATCAAATCCTCGATGTCTATCTCGTCGTAATCCTCCACAATCTCGGTAAGCCTTGGAGTGGAGAATTTCTCTTTTATCTCCAAAAGCTCCTCTTTGATGATTTCGTTGAGTTTGGCCTCGCTTTTTAGGATGGCTTTTAGTCTTTCAATCTCTTCCAAAAGGGCTTTATACTCGTTTTCAAGTTTCTCTCTTTCCAGTCCGGTCAGGCGCTGGAGTTTCATATCCAGTATGGCGTTTGCCTGGATTTCGCTAAGCTCAAACCCCTCCATCAGGTTGGCCCTGGCGGTTGCGGTATCTTTGCTGGCCTTGATGGTTTTGATAATCTCGTCTATGTTGTCCAGCGCTTTTAAGAGTCCTTCGAGTATATGGGCCCTAGCCTTGGCCTTTTCAAGCTCGTATATGGTTCTTCTGATAACCACCGTTCTTCTGTGGTTTAAAAAGAGCTCAAGAAGCTCAAGCAGGTTGAATACCTTTGGCTCCTTGTTGATGATGGCAAGCAGGATTATTCCAAAGGTAACCTCCATCTGGGTGGATTTGTAGAGGTTGTTTAGGATTATCTCGCTCATAACGTCCTTTTTGAGCTCTATTACGACCCTGATGCCCTCTCTGTCGCTCTCATCCCTTATCTCGCTTATGCCCTCAAGGTTTTTCTCCCTTACCAGCTGGGCTATGTGCTCTATGAGCCTGGATTTGTTTACCTGAAAAGGAAGTTCGTCGATGACGATGATTTCCCTGTTTTTGATTTTTTCTATATGGGTTTTGGCTCTGACCTTTATCCGGCCCCGTCCGGTTTTGTATGCGTTTAAAATTCCTTGTTTTCCAAATATGATACCGCCGGTTGGAAAGTCGGGTCCCTGGATAAACTCCATTATCTCGCCCAGGGCGGCCTGCGGATTGTCTATGAGGTAAACCAGGGCGTCTATAAGTTCGTCAAGCCTGTGGGGAGGGATGTTCGTAGCCATACCCACGGCTATTCCGCTTGAGCCGTTTAAAAGCAGGTTTGGAACCCGGCTTGGTAAAACGTCCGGCTCGCTCAGGGTATCGTCATAGTTTGGAACGAAATCTACCGTATCTTTGTCGATATCCCTTAAAAGCTCCTCCGCCACAGCCGTCATTCTGGCTTCCGTGTATCTCATAGCAGCGGCGTTGTCCCCGTCAATA
>JAMOUF010000333.1 GCA_027068245.1 Campylobacterales bacterium
GAAAAGAGAAAACAGTACGACCAGTATGGCGACGCCATGTTCGGAGGTCAGAATTTCCACGATTTCGCCCATCAAAACTTTGAAGGGGGAGTGGACCTGGATGAGATTTTAAGAAGCATTTTTGGCGGCGGTTTCAGCTCGTCCGGCGGAGGTTTCGGCGGAAGCTACAGAAGCAGCGGGTTTGGCGGATTTGGGGGATTCGAGGAATATGCCCAGCCAAACCTGGATATGCAGGCAAAAATCACCATTCCTTTTAGAACCGCAGTTCTTGGCGGAACACACGCACTAACGGTAAACGGCGAGACTTTCGACGTAAGAATACCGCCTGGAATCAAAAGCGGCGATACCCTTAGAATCAGGGGTAAAGGAAGAAGCTACAACAACAGGCGTGGAGATTTGCTTCTAAAAGTGGAAGTAGCGCCTGACCCGGAATACGAAAGAGTGGGGAACGACCTTTACAAAACTATAGACATACCGTTGAAAACTGCGATTTTTGGAGGCAAGGTAAAAGTTCCCACACTGGAAAAAGAGATAACTCTAAAGGTACCAAAAAACACGAAATGCAACCAGAAGTTCAGGGTCAGGGGGCTTGGAGTGCTTGATAGAAAAACAAAAGAGAAGGGTGACCTTTATCTAAAAGCCAACATCGTCCTGCCAAAAGCTGAAGAGCTCGATCCGGAGCTTGCGAAGATGATGGAAGAAAAACTTCCGGGAGGTGAATAATGCACGCATATGACGAACCTGTATATCTAATAAGCGTGGTGGCCAAGGTTCTAAACATCCACCCGCAAACCCTCAGACAGTATGAAAGAGAAGGACTGATAACCCCATCGAGAACCGAGGGCAAAACCAGACTCTACTCCCAAAAAGACATAGACAGAATAAAAACCATTTTAAGACTTACAAGAGACCTTGGCGTAAATCTGGCCGGGGTGGATATAATACTTAGGCTAAAAGAGCAGATGGAAGAGATGGAAAACGAGATAGAGAGGCTGAAAAAAGAGATAGAAGCCTACGAAAAAGAGCTGAAAATTCCAAACAGCAGAGCCGTGGTGAAAAAAGAGTTCAATACCGAAATCATCATTTTCGAGGAGAAGGAGTAGGGCTACTCCTTCAGCCTTCTTACATCCGCTCCAAGCATATTCAACTTCTCCTCCAGCCTTTCATACCCCCTGTCAAGATGGTAGATACGGTGTATGTTGCTGACGCCTTCTGCGGCCAAAGCGGCAAGAACCAGCGCGCTGCTGGCCCTAAGGTCCGTCGCCATCACATCGGCTCCAAAGAGTTTTTTGGGCCCAAATACGGTAGCTACGCTACCTTGAAGCGATATATCGGCCCCAAATCTCATAAGCTCGCTTGCGTGCATAAACCTGTTCTCAAACAGCCTCTCCTCTATGATGGATGGGCCCTGGGCCTGGGTAGCCAAAGCCATAAACTGGGCCTGCATATCCGTTGGAAACCCTGGATACTCCTTTGTCACTATCTTCACGGGTTTTATATTTTCAGCTGGATTAATGGTTATCCTGTCTCTATCCACATCCAGGCCAAAGCCCATCTGGGTCAGTTTGGATAAAACCGCCTCCAGATGGAGCGGCTCAACGTTTTCAACGCTGATTTTGGAGTTTGTAACCGCGCCCGCGCAAAGATAGGTGCCAGCCTCTATCCTGTCCGGAATAACCTCCACGGGCTTGAAATCCAACAGCTCCCCCGCCGTTCCATATATCGTTATCTCCTCGCTCTCTATACCTTCAATATCTACGCCCGCATCTTTTAGCACCTGACACAGCTGTGTTACCTCCGGCTCTTTGGCGGCGTTTATGATAGTGGTCTTTCCCTTTGCCAAAACGGCTGCCATGAGGATGTTCTCGGTGCCCGTTACCGTTATCTTGTCAAAAAGAATCTGTGCCCCCTTCAAACCATCTGGCGCAGTGGCTAAAACATAGCCGTTTTTTATATCGATTTTCGCCCCCATAAGCTCCAGTGCCTTCAGGTGCAGGTCTATGGGCCGCTGTCCTATGGCACAGCCACCGGGCAGACTGACCTCACAGTGGCCAAAGCGGGAGAGCAGGGGGCCCAAAACCAGTATAGAAGCCCTCATGGTTCTTACTATGTCGTATGTGGCCGTGGTTTTTTCGAGGCCGGATGTCTCTATAAAAGCTTCGTTGCCTTCATATGTGTAGGCTGCTCCCAGGTTTTCCAGCAGTCTTAAGAGGGTATTTATATCTTTTACGTCAGGAAGATTGGAGATTTTCACTCCGTTTTTCGCCAAAATCGTGGATGCGATAAGGGGCAGGGCGGCGTTTTTCGCCCCGGATATCTTGACGCTGCCGCCAAGTTTTTTTCCACCTACTATCTGTAAGTAGTCCATACATTACCTTTTTTAAAGGCAATTATACAAAATTTGTATATTTTTTTCCCTTATTGGGCCTAACGGTTGAAAAAAACGCCTCTTTTTTCCTATCCGGATAGATTTTTTAACCCTGTTTAAGAAACTTATACTAAAATTGTTTTCATATTATTTAATATAGGATTGGGATGGATAAGATAGAGCGTCTAAGCCGGCTGATAGACTCCATATTCAGCTACGAGATACTTAGAAAAGAGAATTTAAAGAACCTCAAATACCTTTATAAAGCCCTGAAAATACACGAAAAGGTGGAAAGTTTCGAAGAGCTGTTCGAGTTCACCGCCATAAACCTTAGCGGCGTCTCCTTGCAAAAGGAGAGCTTTTTACAGTTGCAGCCAAAAAAGTATGTCCAGATAATAGGTATAAAAAAAGAGGGAACCAAATCGAAAAACATCAACTTAAGGTATTTTGGCAAGGCGGAGGGAGTTGAGCGAAATCTCCTTTACGATATAGTGGAGTTCGTGATACGCTGGAGACTGGAGAAGAACTATATAAACCTGGACGGATACATATCGCTTCTACAAGAGATTGAGTATGAAAAAGAAGTGGAACGACAGATACAGTGATAACACTTTCAGGCCCCGGGTAAATCCCTGGGTTGAAAGGTTTTACGAACTTGCAAAACCGGGCAGGGCGCTCGATATCGCCTGCGGAGTGGGGCAAAACTCCCTTTTTTTGGCAAAAGAGGGGTTTTTGGTGGACGCAGTGGATATATCGGATGTGGCCCTAAGCCAAATTGAGGATAAAAATATTACCAAATACTGCGTCGATGTGGAGAGATTTCTCTTTTTAAAAGAGCGTTACGAGCTGATAATCTGCACCAACTTCTTGCAAAGAGCCCTTTTTCCAAAAATCATCCACTCCCTAAAACCTGAAGGTGTGGTAATTTACGAAACCTTCACATACAAAAAGGAGGGGTTCAATCCCAAATTTTTACTGCAAAAAAACGAACTTTTAAAAGCTTTTGACGAGCTGGAGGTTATATACTATGAAGCGGGCGAAAAAGCCTTGATGACGGCTAAGAAGGTATAGATATCATATCCCAGAAGAAATCCACGTGTTTCTCAAAAAGAGTTGAAAGCTCACGCAAATCCTTGCCGTCGATTTTATAAAGCACTACCTGGATTCTAAAATAGAAGAGGGGAGCTAAAAACTCCTTTGCCATCATTTTCGGGTCAGCGCTCTTTATAAGCTCCTCATCCATCATTATATAAAACGCTTTGGAAAGTTTCTTGATACTATCTATATAAAACTGGCGCAAAAACAGCTCTCTTATCTTTCCGTTATGTAGAAGTTCCTGTAAAACGATTTTGAAAAGTTTCTCGTTTTTTTTATCGAAAGTAAGCAGTTTTATAACCATCGCATACTCTCTTAGATACTGTTTTCCCTTTGGCGCATACTCCTCGACGGGCCTTTTTTGGAAAAACTCGTCAAAAGGGGAGATAAAAATCCTGTTGATAATCTCGTTGAAAATCTCCTCTTTGTTTTTGAAATGGTTATACAAAGCACTCTCGCGAATACCAACCTTCGAGGCTATCTTTCTGACGGAAGCCCCCTTGTAACCGAGTTCGGCAAAGAGTTCGAGGGCGGCTTCGAGAATCTTCTCTTTCGTATCTGAACCCATGTTCATATCCTTATTAACAATTGTTCATCAACCTGTGAACGTATGTTCATCATTGTATCTGAACCTTTCTTTTGAAAAAATAAAAGCCCGCTTTCTGCATAGGGTATAATAGTATTTGCATAAATAGTTAAAAGTTTGAAAATTATAGTTTTCAATACTATTAATACTATCCGGATAAGGAGATGTATGAAATTTCCCGTAGACGCAAAAAGTGATGCCGCCCGTAGTATACTATTTTGGATGACAAAATATATCAAATACAAACTCACATCACTTTCCAACAGGCAGGTCAAAAACAGTGACAGGCTTTTTGAGCTGTTGGATAAACTCAATTATGAAAAAGATATAGAAGAGCTTGAAAAAATCGCAAAAGAGGCAAGAAACATCGGACTGATTGGAATCAATACCTACTTCAAACCGCTGCGAAAATTTTATGACTATATAATCAAAACAGGAGTCTCGTCGCTAAAGGAAATCGACGAGGAGAGTGTAATCGATTTTCTCACCTCCTCCACCTCCGGATTGAGCGACGCTACGAAAAAAAACTACCGCATAGCTATGATAAACTTTTTCAAATATATCGAAAAAAACAACGAGGAAAACGGCAACGCCCATATGTTCGGCATAGAGCTTAAAAACTGGGCCGGGCTTGGAGGCAAAGCCGGCGTGAAGCTGCCGGCGTTCATGAATGAAGATGAGATAAAAAGGTTCATCCAGGCCATCGAGGCCCACCCTTTCAGGGAGGATGCGGCCGCCAGAAACAGAGCTTTGATAAAGCTGATACTCTATACCGGCATCCGCGTCAGCGAGGCTATAAATCTTAGACTCAAAGATATCATGCCACAAGATGACATATATCTGATAAAGATTACCGGAAAAGGAAACAAAGCCAGGGTTGTCATGATAAAAAAAGAGCATATCCAAAAGGATTTGCAAGAGTGGCTG
>JAMOUF010000334.1 GCA_027068245.1 Campylobacterales bacterium
CGGCCAATACCGAGATAATAGATGGCAAGGAGATAAAGGGTGACTATGTGGAGGCCAGAAAAGATGGTGAGATAATCCTGGTCGAGAAGAACAAAGTGGACCTGATAGATATCACCCCAAGAATGGTTGTGGGCGTAGCTTCAAGCCTTATTCCGTTTTTGGAGCACGATGACGCCAACAGGGCGTTGATGGGTTCGAACATGCAGCGCCAGGCGGTGCCTCTGCTTAGGACGGAGGCTCCAATGGTTGGAACCAGTATGGAAAAAGTGGTGGCAAGGGATGCCTGGGAGTCTATAAGAGCCAGAAGAAGCGGAGTGGTAGAGAAGATTGACGCCGAGAACATCTATATCCTGGGCGAAGATGAAAACGGAGCCTATATAGACCACTACAGGCTTCAAAAGAACCTTAGAACCAACCAAAACACCTGCTTTACGCAAAAGCCCATAGTAAAAAAAGGGGATTTTGTAGAGGAGGGACAGGTTATTACCGACGGGCCAAATATGGATAACGCCGAGCTGGCTTTGGGTAAAAATATGCTTGTGGCCTTTATGCCGTGGAACGGTTACAACTTCGAGGATGCCATCGTCGTAAACGAGAGAATCATCAGAGACGACGAGTTCACCTCTATCCATATCTATGAAAAAGAGGTGGAGGCCAGGGAGCTTAAACACGGCGTAGAGGAGATTACCAGGGATATTCCCAATGTAAAAGAGGAAGAGATAGCCCATCTGGACGAAAGCGGTATCGTAAAGGTCGGAACATACGTAAAACCCGGAATGATACTGGTAGGAAAGGTCTCTCCAAAAGGAGAGGTAAGACCAAGCCCCGAAGAGAGGCTGCTTAGAGCTATTTTTGGAGAGAAGGCCGGACATGTGGTAAACAAGTCCCTATACTGCCCCTCCTCTTTGGAAGGAGTCGTTATAGATGTGAAGGTCTTTACCAAAAAAGGTTATGAAAAGGACGCCAGGGCGGTAGCGGCGTACGAGAAGGAGAAAGAGCGGCTCTCAAAAGAGCACCATGACAAACTTTTGATGATTGACAGGGAGGAGATGCTAAGAATCATCTCCCTGCTCTCCAAGGAGCCTTTGGAAAAAGATGCCAAGATAAAGGACAAAGAGTATAAAGCCGGAGAGAAGATATCCAAAGAGGAGTTGAGCCAGATAAACAGATTCGCCCTTAACGCTTTGGTGAAGTCATACTCAAAAGAGGTTCAGGAGAA
>JAMOUF010000335.1 GCA_027068245.1 Campylobacterales bacterium
AAGCTCCTCGTCCTCAAGGGGTTTGAACTTGTTGAAAATGGGGGCTATAACCGTTGGATAAAGCAGATTGATAAGCACTATCACCAAAAACATAAAAAGCGCACCCCATATCCACCAGTTCTCCACGTTCAAAATTATCCAGCTTATTATGTAAACCACCACGGAGGCGAAAACCAAAAACAGAGCGGCCTTCTTTATCTCGTCGATGATAAAGAGTTTCAGGGTGGATTTGTTGAATCCAAACTCCTCGTCAAGCACGAATTTTTTATAGATGTCAAAGGGTATCGTAACAAGATAGTTTATAGCCAAAAATAGGTCCACATAGACCACGCTTTTTATCAAAACATCGTTTATGTCGATTATGGAGTCCAGCCATCTTAGCCCAAACCCCATCCAGAAGATAAAGAGCAGATACTCCACGAAGGTCTCCACAATCACGATTTTCTCTTTTTTAAAGCTGTATCTGCCCGCCTTTATGAACTTGCTTGGCAGCATCAGCACGGCCTTGGTGTTCTTGGCCTTCGAGACAAAACCCGCCTGCATAAAAGAGACATAGAGTTTTACGAAAATATATATACCATATAAGATACTTACCATACCCAACATATTGAACCTTTATGTTAAAATTCCACACATATTATACATCATAATAGGACAAAAATTATCTTATTTATAAAATTAACTTAAAGGTTTCATAAATGGCGCTTATAGATTTGGAAAATATCGGCAAAAGTTTTCAATCACAAAAGATATTGTGCGGCGCTGACTTTCACATTTCGGAAAAAGAGCGGGTGGCGATAGTGGGGAAAAACGGCAGCGGAAAGTCCACGCTGATGAAAATCATAGCCGGCATCGAGCCATATGATGAGGGAGAGCGCCGGATAAAACAGAACGTCAAAATCAGAATGCTTCCGCAGGTGCCGAAATTCAAAGAGAATTTAAAGGTAAAAGAGGCGATAGAGGAGCAGTTGAAGGAGATAAAAGAGGCTAAAAAGAGATATGAGAGCGTATCGGCACAAATCGCCGAACATCCGGATAACGCCGCTTTGATGGAGGAGCTCAACAGACTTTCCAACTTCCTCGATTTCCATGACGCCTGGAACCTGGATGAGAAAATAGAGAGGGTTTTGAACGAGTTTAGACTTAAAGAGTATGAAGAGAGGTTTGTAAACACCCTAAGCGGAGGAGAACAAAAAAGGGTCGCTCTGGCGGGGCTG
>JAMOUF010000336.1 GCA_027068245.1 Campylobacterales bacterium
CCGCCCTTACCACATACCAGGGAGCGTATGGAAAGTGCGTGCGGCTAAACATCTCATCCCTGGCTTTTGAGTACTCATCCCAAAGTTCCTGGGCTTTAAGGTCTATGGGGCTCAGTTTCCACTGTTTGAGCGGATCTTTCATCCTCTCTTCCAGCCTTCTTTTTTGCTCCTCTTTTGATATATCCAGGTAGTATTTGGTAAAGATAAAGCCGTCCTGGACCAAAAGGTGCTCGAAGTGGGGGACTTCTTGCATAAACTTCTCATACTCCTCCTCGGTGCAAAAGCCCATCACCTTCTCCACGCCCGCCCTGTTATACCAGCTTCTGTTGAAAAATACCATCTCCCCGCCGTGTGGCAGATGAGGCACGTAGCGTTGAAAATACCAGCTTTTTTTGTCTATGTCACTGGGCTTTCCAAGGGCTACCACCCTGGTCTCCCTGGGACTTAGATGCTCCGTAAAACGCTTTATCATACCGTCTTTTCCGGCTGCGTCTCTTCCTTCAAAGATAGTGCATACCCGAAGATCCTTTTCTATAACCTCCCTTTGAAACTTCACAAGCTCCACCTGGAGCAGATATAGCAGTTTTTTATACTCTTTTTTCTTCATCGGCTCTCCTTTAACTTTAAATTATGGTAATATTTTTTATCTTTAAGAAGTATTAAAAGGGAGATAATGGGAAAAAAGAAGGCTTTTGGGCTTTGGAGCGCCGTGTTTTTAGGCATCGGCTCTATGGTTGGAATCGGTATATTCATAGTAATCGGAGAGGCTGGAGCGATAGCGGGCAACCTGGTGATATTCACTTTTATACTTGGCGGCATCATAGCCCTTCTGTCCGGATACTCGCTGGCGAAACTGGCTTTGGCCTATCCCAGCCGGGGTGGGGTTATAGAGTATCTGGTGCAAGAGTATGGTGAGGGAGTTTTTAGTGGGACTTTGGGGGTGCTCTTTTATCTGGCCGGGCTTATAGGCTTGGCTGCTGTGCTAAAATCCTTTGGCGTCTATGCGGCTACCTATACACCATATGGAACTGTGGATTGGGTCGTGAACTCCTTCGCTTTGGCGGTGCTGGCCTTTTTTACCATTATCAACCTAATAGGTGCGACGATGGTGGCAAAAAGCGAAAATATCATAGTCATCATAAAACTGACTGCTCTGATCCTCTTTACCGTGGCCGCACTTATGCATATAGATCCCCAGCTGCTTGAGCCCAAAAACG
>JAMOUF010000337.1 GCA_027068245.1 Campylobacterales bacterium
ATAGTATAAAATACTATATTAAAAACGCTATTAATGATGAGTTAATCGATAAAAACAAAATCAAAAAGATCGCTTTTTCTGTTAGCGATAATATTAAAATATTTTTCAATAAACAGGAGTATAAATATTTGACACTGGATGATAATCTTAAATCAACAGGTTTTATCTATATAATTCCAAAAAATCCCGGTACAGCTTCACTTAAAATGAAAGTGTTTTTAAATGATGGTAAAATTCTCCAAAAAAATATAAATTTTTCTATAAATGAGAGAGAAAATATAGTATTTGATTTCTCATATTTGGGAACGGAATATAACGATTCGGCCGCAATGTTCGAAGATAGCTATTTACTTAATTCTAATATTGATGATATAGAACATAAGGTGAAAATAGGAGCTATAACTCCTAAAATTCTCTATCCGGAAATTTATTATGATGATATATTAAAAAATATAATCCATTACCATAATAGAAATGTTTACTATTCTGACATTTATAATGGTGAAGAGAATAACAATTATGGACAGATATCCCCATATGGGTCTTTTACGATATTTCAAAACAGTTATTTTGATTTAACAAAGATTAATCTTGATAAAGATTATGTGGTTATTTTGCCAAATAAATTTAATGCTGAAAATGAGTATCTTGGTGGATGGAAGATAGGTGACATAATAAATAACAATAAAATTATTTTATTGGATCCGACGAAAAAAAGTGGTGACAGGCTTTCTTTTGTAATTGGAAACAGTTCAAGATATAATTTTTCAGATGATACAGTGGAGTATTTTTATATCTCAATGATTCCTGATAAAAATTCAACTACGAAAATGATTGTAAAAATTTCCTACCCAACATTTTTTGCCGGAAAAGATATATTTTTATATGTTAATTTTTATGATGAGTTTAACAACCGTTACGGCAATACGTTAAAAAGAACTTTAACCGGCACAAAACTCTCCATCAGTAAAATTCCTCCATGTGAGAGTCCAGAGTGTATTTTTAACGTTAGAGCTTATTTTGATGATGGAAACAGGGATTACGAACTCTCAAGGCTAACCCTCGTTTGTGATAGTGAGTCAAATCTAGCCAGACCCGTAGAGCTAACGTCCGTTTTGTATAGTAACTGTAACGGAAGTAGAGTGGCTACTACCAGTGGTGATGGGCGCTTTAGAGTGTGTGTTTATCCAAAACGGGAAACAAACGATAAAAATGAGACTACATATAGATCTGAAGCATTGAACTGCCAACCTATCGTTGTTGAGGAGTTCACAAAATAGTCCAAGGGCTTTACGCCCTTAATCTCCAAAAATAAAACCCAGAATAAAAAACGTTATGATGGAAAGAATAGGGGAAAATATCAGATAAAGCCTTCTTCTGTATCCAAAAAGATATAGAAAATAGAACACCCATCCAATAAGCAGTAAGAGCAGGTGAATCCAAAAGAGCGGTCTGTAGATAAGCAGGTATCTGCCAAAGGATGTGGCACCAAGTAGAAAAAGAAGCATAGCCACATCCAGAAGCGCTTTTTTTCTATCACCCTCATAATCTTTGTATATCCGCCATATGGCCAGGCCAAAAAGGGCCGCCAGGACCAGATAGAGTTTTGTCATTTCAGATACTTTCCAAAATGTTTTTTGAACTTTTCCACCTTGGGCGCTATTACGGCTTGACAGTAGCCCTGTTGTGGATGGGTATCAAAGTAGTTTTGATGGTAATCCTCCGCCTTGTAAAAGGTTTTGTAGTCCTCTATAGTGGTGACTATATTGCCGCCAAAGTGTGGATTTAGCTCCTTTATCACCTTTTTTGCGATAATTTCCTGTTCTTTGTTTAGAGGAAAAATCACAGAGCGGTACTGTGTCCCCACATCCGCCCCCTGACGGTTTAGCAGAGTTGGGTCATGGATGGAGAAAAAGATTTTCAAAAGCTCCTCATAGCTTATTTTATTCTCATCGAAATCTATCAAAACAGCCTCCGCACATCCAGTAACCCCTGTGCATACCTGTTCGTAATTTGGATTTGGCCGTCTGCATCCGGCATACCCGCTGATAACACTGTTTACGCCCTTTATCCTTTTAAATATCGCCTCAAGGCACCAAAAGCATCCTCCTGCTAAAATTGCTTTAGCCATTTAACTCCTCCAAAATCTCCTCACATTTTTCACTCTCTTTAAAACAGCTGATTCTGTCACAGAGCATATATCTCTCGTTTTCCGTATCTCTTAAAAGCACGAATGGAAATTTTATGAAATCTATCTTTGTGGTGCATGGCGCCAGATTTTCGGCTGTAGATTTTATAACCTTGTCTTTATGGATGAATCTTAATATATCTTCTACAAACTTAGCCGCCCAGGGAAGGTTTTTATATATTTTTTCACTGTAATACTCGATGCTGTCGTAACTGAAAATGGTGTATTTCTCATCCAAAATGGCTCCAAGGGTCAGCATAGCATCTACCATCACAGCCGCACTGCTGGGATATGTTGTGTCACTGAACTCCGCTTCTGTAAAAATCTCTCCTTTGCTGAAATACCATTTTCCCTCTTCAAAATACTCCACCAAAGCGTCGTTCACTATCAGGTTCGCCTTTGCCAGATACTCCTCGTTGAGTGTAGTCTTATAAGCTTCAAGCAAAGCTACAGCCAGATATGCGTAATCTTCCAAAAAGGCCTTTATCTTTGGTTTGTGGCCGATAAGAGCGCAGTGGTAGAGGTGCTCATCCGGATACATGGTTTTTAGCAGCATATTCATAGCCTCTTCCGCAATCTCGAAATATCTGTTCTCAATTCTTGAGGCGATGTAGAGTGATTTTATCATCATTGCATTCCAGCTGGTTATGATTTTTTTGTCGATAAAGGGGTAGCAGCGCTCTTTTCTAAGCTCTTTGAGGCTTTTTAGTGCTCTTTGCGTAGTCTCGCAAATAAAGGTGTCATTGAGTCTTGGGATATTTTTGCCCTCGAAATTCCCGCCTTTGGTGATGTTGAGTTTTTTTAACACCTCCTCTATCTCCTTATCGCTAAATCCGTCCTTTTTCAGTTTTTGCACCACCTCTTCATAACCGTAAACGAAATATTTTCCCTCCTCGCCTTCGCTGTCTGCGTCGCTGGCACTGAAAAACAGCCCCTTTTCTTTCATATACTCACTCATAAAATCCGCAATCTCAAAAGCTATATCTTTATAAAACTCATCTTTGGTGGTAAAATATGCCTTCAAATAGCTCTCCATCAATAAGGCGTTATCGTATGTCATCTTCTCAAAATGGGGCACCAGCCACTGGCTGTCGGTGGAGTAGCGGCAAAATCCCCCGTCAATCAAATCCCGAAGACCCCCTTTAGCCATATTTTTCAAGGTGGTCGTAGCCATATTCAGCGCATCCTCATCTTTATGAAGCCTGTATATATCGAGCAGTGTATTGATAGTGGAAGCGTGGGGAAATTTTGGTTTGGAGCCAAAGCCGCCGTTTTTTTCATCAAAGGTTTTTTTGATGCTTTGAACGAAGAGTTTGGCTATCTTTTCATCAAATTCCACGGCTTTTTTCGGCCTTTGGGGTTTCATAAACTTCTCTATCTCACAGGCCTGCTCCTTTATCTCATCCGGATTTTTTCTGTAAGATTCCACCATATTTTTTACAAGGTTCAAAAATCCGGGCATTCCGTATTTTGGCTCAGGCGGGATATAGGTGGCTGCGAAGAAAGGTTTTTTATCCGGAGTCATAAAGATACTGAGCGGCCATCCGCCTGGACGCTGGTTTAGTAGCTGATAAACCTCCTGATAGTGTTTGTCTATATCTGGCCTCTCCTCTTTGTCCACTTTGATGCTTACGAAATGTCTGTTTAGATAGTCGGCTATCTCTTTGTTTTCAAATACCTCCCTCTCCATCACGTGACACCAGTGGCAGCTGCTGTAACCTGTGGATAAAAAAATAAGTTTATTCTCATCTTTGGCCTTTTTAAAAGCCTCCTCGCCCCACTCATACCACTCAACAGGATTCTCTTTGTGCTGTTGAAGGTATGGCGACTGGGCCTTTTCTAATCTGTTTGCCATAAAAATTTCCTTTTTATATTTTTTTCTTAATTAATATAACCTTTTTTGGTTAAAATATGGATAAAAAGTGTAATTAGAGGATCGTGATGAGAAAACTGCTGCTTGTTTTGTTGCCGCTGCTGCTCTTTGCCTTTGTGGAGATGGATGGCAATGGCGAGCCCGATATACTTCCTGCCAATGAAGCCTTTAAGGTTAAATCCTATCTAAAGGATAAAGATATCGTTATAGATATAAAGCTTGGCAAAGATATATATATCTACAAAGAGAGCCTGAAGATAGAGCAGATAGAGCCTGAAAAAATGAGAATCCAACCCCGGTTGCCAAAACCTGAGGTTCTACACGGGGATGAGGTATTTGAAAAAGAGCTGGTTATAAAAATACCGGCAAAGGAGTTGACGGGTTCGAAGATAAAACTGAAAGTGGAGTTTCAGGGCTGCTCCAAAGCCGGTATCTGTTATCCGCCTCAAAAGAAGGTATTTGAGTTAAACCTGGAAAACGCCGAAAAAAAGGCTGAAGAAACCGGTAAAAAGGATATGGAGAGTGAAGAGGGCATAGTCTCTATGATGAAAAAAGAGAATATGGCCGTAATTCTTTTCACTTTTTTCATATTTGGACTGCTGCTGGCGTTGACTCCTTGTATCTTTCCTATGATACCCATACTCTCCTCGCTGATTGTGGGCTCCAAAAATATGACGACGAAAAAGGCCTTTTTATACTCTCTTGTCTATGTGTTGGCTATGGCGTTGACATATACCGTGCTTGGTGTGCTGGCCGGTCTTTTTGGCTCGAATTTGCAGGCCGCTTTTCAAAATCCCGTGGTAATCGTGATGTTCTCACTGATATTCGTGGCTCTGGCTTTCAGTATGTTTGGGTTTTATGAAATCGGATTGCCGGCATCCTTGCAGACAAAGCTGGC
>JAMOUF010000338.1 GCA_027068245.1 Campylobacterales bacterium
CTTTGACGCGGCTGTATTGCTAAACAGCGACCTTCCTGAGACTACTTTGGTAGCTGCCTGGGTTGGTAGAGGAAACGGCGCAGACGACGGCGGTGTTGTAAAAGGTGTGGTAAACGGTAGCGATCCTTTTGAGACATATTGGAAAAAAGGCGCTTACGCATTTGCAGCCATTACAAAACTTATCCCTATGACTACGGCTCAGGTTTGGTTTTACAATGTTAACCAGGTTGCCGATGCATGGTGGTTGCAAGCCGACGTGGATCTAAACGAGTTTGCCGAAGGATTAAAGGCGGGAGCCCAGTATGCATTTATCGACGTTGACGGAGCAAGCGATGACGCAAGCGGTTTTGCGTTGAAACTTGGATACGCGATGGATAACTTGAAACTTTGCGCGGCATACTCTTCTACGGATGATCAGAGTAAAAATAAAAATCCTGTAAGAATAGCCAACACAGCTACTTACCTAAGTGCCAATTCTCAGTCAAAACTCTATACTGAAGCCTGGTGGAACTATGGTTATGTAAGTGCCAACGACGTTGACGCTTATATGCTAAAAGGTGCTTACAACGTTGAAGATATAGCCAACTTTACAGCTCAGTATACTGCCGCTGACGCTGGTAAAAAATCTATGGTTAAAGATTTGACAGAGTTTGCTCTAACAGCAAGCAAATCTTTTGGAAATCTTGATACAACATTGGCTTATATCTATACAGATGCCGATGATCAGGGTGACAGCTACAACACTGTTCAGCTCTATCTAACTTACAACTTCTAATTATATCCGGGCTTGGCCCGGATTTACCTTACTTTAACCTACTTTTTTTTATAATGTTTAATCTCAACAAAGGTGTATAGATGAAAAAACTGCTTTTTTTCCTAACCGCAATAATTTTGTATGCTGGAAGTTATGTGACACTGGATAATGGAAAAACCATATATCTAAAAGATGACGGGACATGGGAAGAGGTGAATGTTATAAAAAAAGGTAGCAAAACTATCGCTTTGAAAAAAGACGGAACCTGGGAAGAGGTGTCTCCCAAAAAGGTTGAAGCGGCAAATATCGTCACCAACAACACGGATCAAAAGCTTAAAAACTCCAAACTTGGAAAAGCTCTTTTAGGCAGATGGGTAAGCAGTGATGGGGATCTTTACCTTACGTTCGAGCCAAACAGAGCGGTATTTAAAAAGAGAGTCAAAAACGGGTTTAAAACCGTT